>NZ_SZZU01000002.1 GCF_009829985.1 Pantoea sp. Aalb | reverse complement strand
CCACTCGCCACCCAAAGAGCAAGCTCTTTTGTGCTGCCGTTCGACTTGCATGTGTTAGGCTTGCCGCCAGCGTTCAATCTGAGCCATGATCAAACTCTTCAATTTTAAAGTTTGTTTATTGTTCTGTGAATTAAAATTTGTAATAAAATTACGTATTTATTCATCAGAAATTAGACATTTTATATCTAAAAATATTGATATTACACCTATAAGTGCCCACACCAATTGTCTAATAAATTGTTAAAGAACTATACAATATATTTTATACTATTAAAATATATTATACTATTAAATAAGTAAGATATTCTATCCTAAACTTTTTATATAATCAGTCAAGTATTTATTTTTAAAAATGCTTTTAAATTAAAAATATTATATATTAATAATATATTAATAATATATAATACAATTAAATATAGTAATTTAATAATATATTATTAAACTCAAATATAAACTAATTAAGTATTAATAAACCATTTTTTACTTCTATTTTAATGATTTTTTCTGGAACTAAATCACCTGAAAGAATTTTTTGTGCTAGTGGATTTTCAATATTCTGTTGAATAGTACGTTTCAATAAACGAGCACCATAAATTGGATCATAACCATATTTACTTAATAACTTTAAAGCTGGATCAGAAATATGTATTTTATACCCCTGTTCTTCTAACCGTTGATATAATCGTTGTAATTGAATTCGTGCTATACAAATAATTTCCTGTTCTTTTAATGGATTGAACATAACAACTTCATCTATACGATTAATAAACTCAGGTCGAAAGGTATGGTTAACTATTTTCATTACCATCTTTTTTATTTCTGTATAATCTAAAGAATTGAAATGTTCCTGAATTAAACCAGAACCAAGATTAGATGTCATTACTACCATCGTATTGCGAAAATCTGCAGTTCGTCCTTGTCCATCAGTCAATCGTCCATCATCTAATAACTGCAATAAAATATTAAAAATATCTGCATGTGCTTTTTCGATTTCATCGAATAAAATTACTGAGTAAGGTCGACGACGAATAGCTTCTGTTAAATACCCTCCTTCTTTAAAACCAATATAACCTGGAGGAGCACCTATTAGACGTGATATAGAATGTTTCTCCATAAATTCAGACATATCAATACGTACTATAGCATCATCACTATCAAATAAAAAATTTGCTAGTGCTTTACATAATTCAGTTTTCCCAACGCCAGTTGGACCTAAGAACAAAAAAGAACCTATTGGACGATTAGGATCGGATAACCCTACACGACTACGACGAATAGAATTTGATACTGCTTTTACGGCTTCATTTTGACCAATAACTCGTATTCCTAATTCTTTTTCCATACGTATTAATTTCTCACGTTCACTTTCCATCATGCGTGCTACGGGAATACCAGTCCAACGAGCTACAACATCAGCTATCTCTAAATCTGTTACACGGTTACGTAACAAATTCGTAGTTTTATTTTCTGATAAAGATGTTATTGCCATTAGTTGTTTTTCTAAAGCTGGAATTTTCCCATATTGCAATTCAGACATCTTTCCTAGATCTCCTATACGACGTGCTTGTTCTAATAAAATTCTAGCCTTTTCAATTTCACTTTTAATTTTTTGTGTGCCAGACAAAGATTCTTTTTCTATTTTCCATTTTTTTTCAAGTTCATTATATTCGTTTTCTTTCTGATTAAGCTCAATTTCTAATGTTAAAAGACGTTCAATACTCATTTTATCAGATTCTTTTTTTAAAGCTTGTTGTTCTAATTTTAATTGAATAATTCTACGTTCAAGACGATCTAGTAACTCTGGTTTAGAATCAATCTGTAATCTAATACTAGATGCTGCTTCATCAATTAAGTCAATTGCTTTGTCTGGTAATTGTCGATCAGCAATATAACGATTAGATAGTTTTGCTGCAGCTACAATTGCTAAATCAGTAATTTGTACATGATGATGTAATTCATACCGTTCTTTTAAACCACGAAGGATAGCAATAGTATCTTGTACAGTTGGCTCTTTAATAAATACTTTTTGGAATCGACGTTCTAATGCAGCATCTTTTTCAATATAATTACGATATTCATCTAAAGTAGTAGCACCTACACAGTGCAACTCACCACGTGCTAATGCTGGTTTTAACATATTACTAGCATCAATAGCACCTTCAACTTTACCAGCACCTACCATAGCATGTAATTCGTCTATAAATAAAATAACGTTTCCTTTCTTTTGTATTAAATTACTGAGAATTTCTTTCATACGTTCTTCAAATTCACCACGATATTTAGCACCGGCTAAAAGTGTTCCTATATCTAGAGATAATACACGACAATTTTTCAGTCCTTCTGGTACCTCATTATTAATAATACGTTGTGCTAAACCTTCAATAATTGCGGTTTTACCGACACCTGGTTCCCCAATTAATACAGGATTATTTTTAGTACGACGCTGTAATACTTGAATAGTTCGACGAATTTCATCATCGCGTCCAATAACTGGATCAAGTTTTCCATGTTTCGCATATTCTGTTAGATCAATAGTATATTTTTTTAAAATTTTTTTTTTATCTTTTTCATATATCTTATTATTCACACTATTATTCACATTTTTATCTCCTAATAACTGTTTTAACTTATCAAATACTTACGCATGGTTATACCAACAAATTTAAAAGTATAAAATAGTAATCCGTGTGAATAAAATTCATAAAAATAACTTATATAATACATGTCTATCATTAATATTTTTAAATGAATTTATCAAAAACCCTTGATAATAAAATTATATGAGATAGTAATAAACTATTTTTTTAAATTTGCGTATTCTAATTGATTAATTTTTTTGTATAGACTTTTTATAATTATAGATATAAACATTAATCAACAGATACTTTTTAAAAATTTATTTTTTTATTCTTCAAATAAATAAGATGATTTATAAGTAAAATACCTTATATTATTATTTAAATACATTAAAGCATCTAAACAATATAATCAATTATCTATAATTTTTTAAAGAAAAACATTCTTAAATTAAAAAATTTAAAGAATCTTAAAAAGAATTATATTATTTAATTTTATCTTTCTTATCTAAATAATTTTAATATATTTTATTTATATAGTTAATTTTTATTAAAAATAAAACATAATTACTTAATCATATTTCAATGGCTTTAAATGCTCATGAGTATCGATTTTAAGAGCAGTAATTAAATGAGACATATCATTAGGCAATGGTGCATGGCATTCTATTTTAAGACCACTAATAGGATGATATAAACGTATCATTTTTGCATGAAGAGCTTGACGATTAAAGTTACGTAATATTGTAATAAGATTATTAGATGCACCTTTCGGTAAAGGTGAGTTATGCCCATAAATTAAATCACCAACTAATGGATGCTTAATATATGCCATATGTACACGAATTTGATGTGTACGTCCAGTTTCGATTCGTAATCTTAAGTAAGTGTGAGCTCTGAAATGTTCTATAATGCGATATTGTGTAATAGCTGGTTTACCCATTGGACATACAGACATAAGTGTACGTCTAGTAGAATGACGTGCTATTGGTTCATTTATCATACCTCCAGCAATTATATTGCCACTTACAACTGCTTCGTATTCTCGAATAATTTCATGTAATTTCATTTTTTGAATTAAATATATTTGTGCTGTAATAGTCTTTGCTATTACCATTAAACCAGTAGTATTTTTATCAAGACGATGTACAATGCCAGCACGTGGGATACTTGCAATTGGTGGATAATAATAAAGTAAAGCGTTTAATATTGTACCATTTAGATTACCAGGACCAGGATGCACAACTAAATTATGAGTTTTATTGATAATTAAAATATCCTGATCTTCATAGATAATATCTAATGGAATATTTTGCGCTTCTAAACATTGAATTTCATTAATCTTAACATCTATTGATATATATTCACCGCCAAATATTTTTTTTTTAGGTTTATCAATAATGATGTTATTAACTTTAATACCACGCTCAATAATCCATTTTTTAATGCAGGTAAGTGAATAATCAGGAAATAATTCTGCTAACGTTCTATCTAAACGTTGACTGCATTGTTTTTTAGATACAGTTAGCATAAGTTGCAATTTTTTTGTCATATTTAGATTCTTAAATGAAGGCCTAATTTTATCATAATACTTCTTAATATAAACATATATTACTACTCTACTAGTTTACAAACTAAATATTTACGGATAAATTAGTTTTATATTTTAAGGATATTATTCATGATACATATAAAACAGTTTATAACTACTAATATAATTATTTTATTACTAACAGGTTGTTCTGGATTATCAAAAACAGTTGAAAATAATTTTCAAGATAAAATCTATGCTATAGCTAAAAAAAAATTGCAAAACAATAATTTTGCTGGAGCAATTAAAGAATTAAAGAAATTAGAAAATGATTATTCTTTTAAATCTTATTCAGAAAAAGTTAAATTAGATTTAGTATACGCTTATTATAAAAACGCTAATCTTCCATTAGCACAAGAAACTATAGCAAGCTTGATAAATCTTAATCCAACTCATCCTAATATGGATTATATTATTTACATGAAAGGTTTAATAGATATGGCTATGGATTATTCAGGAGTGCAAGGTACTTTTCTTCTAAACAGCGAACAGCGTGATCCAACATATGCATATATTGCTTTTCATGATTTTTTACAGTTATTACAAGAATATCCTAATAGCTTATATGCAGCAGATGCTCAGAAACGTATGTTATCTATTAAAGAAAGATTGGCAAAATATGAGCTTGCAATAGTGAAATTTTATACTAAACGTGGTGCTTACATTGCTGTAATTAAACGTGTTGAAGAAATGCTGAAAAATTTTTCAGATAGTTATTATATATATGAAGCACTTCTATTAATGGAAAATGCTTATCGAGAACTACATATACCAGAAGAGGCAGATAAAATTGTTCAAATTATTCTTTTAAATGATTTTTTAAAATTTAAGACATTAAAAAAATGAACCATTCATAACTTTTACTATAATCATAAATTATAAATTTATTATTCAAATATTTATTTAATTTTTAATTAACAGATTTCAGTATATACATATATACATATATACATATATACATATATACATATATACATATATACATATAAAGAATATTTTCTATATTTTATTTATTAGAAATTGATAACTAATATACTATATAAATATTATTATTACTAATAATAGTAGAAAAATAAATTTTAGTTCTAAATATTAGGAGATAGTAGTATTATGTACTTAATTATGGCTAGATTATGCTTATTTTAGTTAATAAGATAGATATATACTTTTGATTTAAAATCACTTAAATTAACATTAAAATAATTTTCTTACAGTAAAGAGCTAATGCATCTCATTATTATCATATATTTTATTATTAAATTTATTCTATATGAGCTTAAATATAAAACACGTTCACTTAGATAAATTAATTGACTTAGTCAAAAAATATAAATTTAATACAAATTATATTATTATTTTATTTTATAATTTCATTAAATATTTTAATATTATCTAATAAACATTACTATAAAAAATTGAATTATTCTAATAATATACCAAGAATATCTTTTCTAGGTCCAAAAGGTTCATACTCACATCTTGCAGCACTTAAGTATACTGAAAAATATTTCGATAAAATAATAGAAATTAATTGTTTTAATTTTTATGATATATTGAATAAAGTTGAGACTAAACAAGCAGATTATGCAGTAATACCTATTGAGAATACGAATTCTGGCTCTATTAATGATGCTTATGATTTGTTACAACAAACAAACCTTTTTATTATAGGTGAGATAATTATTCCTATAAATCACTGTATATTAGTAAATGAAGAAAGCAATTTAAAACATATTGAGATTGTCTATAGCCATCCACAACCATTCCAGCAATGTAGTCATTTTATTAATCAATATCCATATTGGAAAATTAGATATACTGATAGTACAGCATCTGCAATGCAAAAAGTATCAGTAGTAAAATCTTTTAAAATAGCAGCGATTGGCAGTGAAGCAGGAGGTAAATTATATGGTTTACAAGTATTAAAACGTAATTTATCTAATCAACCACAAAATCACACTCGTTTTATTATATTAGCACGTAAACCTATAACAGTTTCTACTACAGTGTTAACAAAAACTACTTTAATAATGTCGACTGGTCAACAAGCTGGTGCATTAGTTGAAGCATTATTAATATTACGTAAGCATAACCTCATTATGCGAAAACTTGAAAATCGTCCTATTCATGGAAATCCTTGGGAAGAAATGTTCTATATTGATATACAAGCTAATATACAATCAAAAAGTATGAAGTTAGCTTTAAAAGAACTACAACAAATGACATGCTCTCTAAAAGTACTTGGTTGTTATCCAATAGATAGATAGAAAGCATGTCATAAATTAAATATAATTTAATATTATATTATTTAAAATCATTCACGATTATCATTAGCTAACCGTAACATACTGCGGCTTTCTAATAAAAAACGTTTGGCATAATCACCAAACCATTTTTCTATGTGTTGAAAACTATTAATGAAGTTTTGTTTATCTCCCTGTTCTAGCAAAGAAATTGCTTCTCCAAAGCGATTATAATAACGTTTAATCAAAGATAAATTATTTTCAGAAGCCATAATAATATCTGCGTATAATTGTGGATCTTGTGCAAATAACCGACCTATCATAATTAATTCAAGGCGGTAAATTGGTGAAGATAATGCTAACAATTGATCAATGTTAACATCTTCTGCTGTTAAATGCAGACCGTATACAAAAGTAGTAAAATGACGTAAAGCTTGAATAAAAGCCATATTTGTATCATGTTCAACAGCGTTGATGCGATGTAATCGTGCACCCCATACCTGAATTTGATTAAGAAACCATTGATAACATTCTAATTTACGACCATTACACCATACTACTAATTGTTTTGCAAAACTACCACTATCAGGAGCAAACATAGGATGTAATCCTAAAACTGGTCCAGTATGCACAGCAAGCATTGCCTGTAAAGGCCGATACTTTACAGATGCTAGATCTACTAAAATACAATCTTTAGGTAACTTAGGAAGATTATAAATAATTTTCTCAGTCAAATGTATTGGTACACTAATTATTACCATACCAGCATTAATCAATAATTTTTCTGATTGATCCCAATCATTTTTATCTAAAATACGGACTTTATAACCTGATAGTGTAAGCATTTTTTTAAATAAACGTCCCATATGACCACGTCCACCAACGATCACTACTGAACGTAAGGTTGGACATAACATTTTAAATCCTTTATTATTTTCAAGTGTGTAAGATTCACGCATCAAACGACGTAATACATCTTCAATTAAATCTGGAGATATACCAATTATTTGAGCTTCTTTCCTACGTAAAGCTAACATACTAGCTTCTCTTTCTCGATCATAAATTGGTAATCCATAATGTCTTTTTACTTCACCAATTTTAGTTACTAAGTCAAGCCTCTGTGCTAATAGTTTAAGAAGTATTTTATCAATTTGATCTATTTGATTACGTAGTAAAGTCAGTTTAACTACCATGACTCATTATACCTTGTGAAACAAACGTACAGATAGTATTCCTTTCAGAGTATCATGAATTTTCTGTAGTAATTCTTCAGTAGTCTTCCAATTAATACAAGCATCAGTTACTGATACACCATATTTCATTGTATTACGAGGTTGTTCAGAAGATTGATTACCTTCATTAATATTGCTTTCTAACATTAACCCAATAACAGAACAATTTCCATTTTTAATTTGCGTAATAACTGATGCTACTACAAGGGATTGACGACGGTAATCTTTATTAGAATTACCATGACTACAATCTATCATTATAGCCGGATTTAATCCTGCTTTAATCATTTCTTGTTCGCATTTTGTAACATCTTCTGAATTACAATTAGGTTTTTTGCCTCCACGAAGAATTATATGGCCATCTGGATTTCCTTGAGTTTGTAATAAACAGACTTGACCGGCTTGATTTATACCAACAAAACGGTGTGGCATCGCAGCAGCTCGCATCGCATTAATAGCAGTATCTAAACTACCATCTGTCCCATTTTTAAACCCAACTGGCATAGATAGACCAGATGCCATTTCACGATGAGTTTGAGATTCTGTAGTACGTGCACCAATTGCAGACCAGCTAAATAAATCACCAAGGTATTGAGGACTATTAGGATCTAATGCTTCTGTTGCTAGTGGTAAACCAATTTCTATTAAATTTACTAATAATTGACGTGCAATATGTAATCCTGCTTCCATATCAAATGAGTTATCCATATATGGATCATTTATTAAACCTTTCCAACCAATAGTGGTACGAGGTTTCTCAAAATAAACTCTCATAACGATATAAATTTGATCTTTCAATTGTTGAGAAAGAATGTATAGATGACGAGCATATTCAAGTGCAGATTCAGTATCGTGAATTGAACAAGGACCACAAACTATAAGTAGTCGATAATCACGACCAGAAATAATATCCGCAATAATCTGACGAGAAGAAGCAATTTGTTTTTGTTGATCAACACTAAGCGGAAACTTAATTTTTAATTCTTGAGGAGTAATTAAAATTTGTTCATCAGAGATGTGCACATTGTTTAGTGCGTCTTTTTGCATAATAGAGCTATCCTTAATATATATTTTTTAGTTTAGAGAAAAAGTAAGAGCTCTATCATACCCTGTACATCGTGTAATTAATTCATATATCTCTTTAAAACAACTAGAGATTATTATGATATAATAATCTATATAATAATTATAATGACTATACTTTAAAAAAGTAACTAGTGATGCTGAATTTACGATTAAAAGAATAAAATTAGAGAATGAATAATAAAATAATAGATCTAATATAAAATGGAAAGCATTAAGAAATAAATTCTAAATGATTATTAAATTTAAATATTATTAAGTAACATGCTACTTATTGATCTAAATTAGAATAATATTGTAAATATATATAATTACACCGATTAATTAGATGTAATAAATTTTATAATGCCCTTATATTTTATTCTTATATGATGTCTGCATCAGATTAAATTTGATATATATTCTATAGTTGATTATCTTAATCTATAATAGAAAAAATTATAAATATATCTCAAATAAAATATTTAAAGAGTTAATTAATAATAATTTATTAGTTAAATATTTTTTTAAAAAAATATTTAATAATTGATTGATTAAATTTCTTTAAAGGAATTAATCGAGACGTTCCTTAATACGAGCAGATTTACCCTTTAGATTACGAAGATAATATAGTTTGGCTTTACGTACATTACCTAAGCGTTTAATATTAATACTATCAATTACTGGGGAATGAATTTGAAATACACGTTCAACCCCTTCACCATTGGAAGTTTTTCGAACAGTAAAAGCAGAGTGTAAATTAGAATTATTACGACGGATAGATATAACTGTTCCTTCAAAAGATTGTAAACGTTTCTTAGAACCTTCAACTACCCATACCTTTACTTCTATAGAGTCACCTGGACGAAAAGAAGGTAAGTTCTTTTTTATTTGCTCCTTTTCAAGTTGCTTTATAATTTTACTCATATTTAATGTTATCCTAGACCTAAAGTAGGTGATTAAATTAATAATTTAATCATTAAATTTCTTTAAATTATTATATTCTTGTTGAAATTCATTTAATAATATTTCTTGCTCTTTAGTAAGAATTAAGGCTTCTAGAAATTCAGGCCTTCTAAGCCAAGTACGACCTAAAGAATTTTTAAGACGCCATCGAGAAATCTTCGCATGATTACCTGATAGTAAACTTTTAGGTACCTGTTGTCCTTTTAATATTTGAGGTCTGGTATAGTAAGCACAATCTAATAATCCTTCTATAAAAGAATCTTCATATACCGATGATTGTTTACCTAATACACCTGGAATAAAACGAGCCATGCTATCAATTAATGTCATTGCTGGTAGCTCGCCACCACTAAGTACATAATCTCCAACTGATAATTCTTCATCAATTTCAGCGCAAATTACGCGTTCATCTATACCTTTATAACGGCCACAAACTAATATTATCTTTTTAAGAGAAACTAATTCCAATACTTTTTTTTGATTAAGTTTTTTACCTTGAGGTGAAAGGTAAATAGTTTTAACATTTTTTCCAGCTACCTTCTTTGCTGCATGAATAGCATCACATAAAGGTTGCACCATCATTACCATACCTGGACCACCTCCATAAGGACGATCGTCTACTTTACGATAGTCATCATATGTAAAGTCACGGGGATTCCATCTTTCAATATTAAGCAATCCATTTTTTATCCCCTTTCCTATTACTCCATATTTAATAATGGCTTGAAACATTTCTGGAAATAAACTAATGATACCAATCCACATTTATTTTATGATGTTAAATTTAATAAAATTAAAAATCAGGTTCCCAATCTAATTTAATAATACCAGTAATTAAATCAATTTTTTTGACAACCTGTCCGTCAATAAAAGGAATTAATCTTTCTTGTATACCAAAAAAATCTTCATCATTAGACTTAATAATAAAAATATCATGGGATCCAATATCTATCAAAGAGATAACTGTTCCCATATTATAACCTTTTAAATTAAGTACTTTACAACCAATAAGATCTTTCCAATAATAACAACCATTTTCTAAAATAGGTAATTGATTAGAATCAATTATAATTTCACAATTTGTAAAATGTGTTACAGCATTACGATCATTAATACCTTTGATCTTAATCAAAAAATTATTATGGTGATGCACCCAATTTTCTATTTCAATTTTAGACCATTTATTATTTTTATAAATAAACCATGGTTGGTATTTGAAAATGTTTTGTAAATTTTCTGTAGAAGAGAAAACTTTAACTTTCCCTTGAATACCATAAGCAGATCCTATCTTGCCTAAAATAATAGGATTAATAGGAAATTGTGTAGAACATTGACTATTTAAATTAATTACCATAATAAATACGTTATTTTTTCATTTTTTTAATTAAACTATTAACTCTAGCAGAAAATGCTACTCCTTGATTGGTCCAATAATCAATCCTATCTAAATTTAAACGTAACCTTTCTTCTTGACCACAAGCAAGTGGATTAAAGAATCCAACTCGCTCAATAAAACGTCCATTACGTGAATTACGACTATCAGTAACTACTACTTGATAAAAAGGACGTTTTTTGGCACCGTGACGAGCTAAACGAATTATAATCATAACATTCTCTATATTACTTTTGTAAATAAAATTTCCACATATAAGATTTTAATCTTAATTGAAATCTTTAATTTTTAGTTAATTTACTAATACCTTTTATATTAGAAAATATTTTATTTATATCACCACTATTTATCATTTTTTTCAATATTCGTTGCATAACATCAAACTGTTTAAGTAATCGATTTACATCTTGAACTTGCATTCCAGAACCCATAGCAATACGACGTTTACGTGAACCTTTAATAATTTCTGGTTTTTTTCTTTCTTTATGTGTCATAGAATTAATAATAGCTTCCATTCCTACTAATACTTTATCATCCATTTTCAATTTAATATTATTAGATAACCTATCAATACTTGGAAGCTTAGTTATCAAATTTGTTATTCCACCCATGTTATTCATTTGTTTTAATTGTTCTAAAAAATCATTGAGATCGAAATTACTACCATTTTTTATTTTTTTTGCTAAATTTTCTACTTGCCTTCGATTAACTTTATTCTCAATATTTTCAATAAGGGATAACATATCTCCCATACCTAAAATACGTGATGCAATTCGCTTTGGATGAAATGCTTCTAAAGCATCGTTTTTTTCACCTACTCCTATAAATTTAATAGGCTTACCAGTAACATGTCTAATTGATAAAGCAGCACCGCCACGTACATCACCATCCACTTTAGTTAAAATAATACCTGTAAAATTCAATTGCTCACTAAAAACTTTTGCGCTGTTTACTGCATCCTGACCAGTCATTGCATCAACTACAAATAATGTTTCTATTGGATTCAGCTCTGTTTGTATCTTTTGTATTTCTAGGATCATTTTTGAATCAATATGTAAACAACCAGCGGTATCTACTAAAAGTACATCATAGAAATTTAATTCAGCTTCATTTAAAGCATTTTTGATAATTTTTATTGGTGATTCATTTATATTAGATTGATAAAAATTAATATTTGCTTGTTGAGCTATAATTTCTAGTTGTTTAATAGCTGCCGCCCGATATACATCGGCTGAAACCACTAAAACTTTTTTTGTATGTTTTTCATGGAGCCATTTACCTAATTTACCAACACTAGTTGTTTTACCTGCACCTTGTAATCCTACCATTAGTATCACAGCTGGAGGTTGTACGTTGAGTCTCAATTCATTATTTTCTTCTCCCATAGCTGTAATCAATGCATTACGAACGATTTTTATAAATTCTTGGCCAGGAGTTAAACTTTTATTTACATCTTGACCAATAGCATTAATTTTAACTTGGCTAATAAATTCATGGACTACTGGAAGGGCAACATCAGCTTCTAATAAAGCTATTCGGACTTCACGTAATGTATCTTTAATATTATATTCAGTCAATCTTCCACGGCCAATAATATTACGAGTGGCTTGTGACAGACGGTCAGTTAAATTATTAAACATCAGAACATTTTCTCTACAGTTTCTATACAGTTTCTATGTTTTAATATAATAACATTATAATAATTATTTATTTTTTAAAATATTGACCGATAATTTTAATTGTTTATTTATAGTTTATTTTAATATCACTAATTAAAATACTACGTGCAATATTATGTGCTTCTTTTAATGAATGCAATTTATAATTGCTACATTAGCATTTATTTACTGATGGAATTTGACAATAATCTTTTATTGTTAGAATATTTTTCATTGCATGTTGTCAAGTATTTACTACACGCTATTCAGTAAGTTTTCCAATTAGAGACATCTAAAATTCAGTACAACAACCCATTGGTGAAATATCAATAATTTCTAGTGTTACTGTTTAGTTCATTAGGCATAAATCCATCAACCATATACCCTAAAGTATGAATTCCACTATGATTTAAAATCATATAATTTAGTCGAAAAACGTAAGTTAAATACAGTAATAATTCACCATGAGGAGTATGGTATGCATTTAACTAAACTTACAACTGATGCGTGATTATAAAGTGTTCGATAGTAAAACTTTCTAAAATATTTATTTTTAATTTAATTAAAATAATGCGATTTTAAATAAATAATAACATATTTAAATACTAAAGTTTTATTTTTTATTTTCTATTTTTATATCAATCATTTAATTGAATTAAATCGATCTTTTATTTCAAGTATTTTTTGTGCTATTATTGATTCATGAGCTTGACGTGTAAAATCATCATTAGTAAATATCTCTAGTGGTTCTTTAAAAAGTAAAGAATAATACTTATTAGATAATGACATACCGGTTTCTATCAAACCATTTTTTTTTATTAATTGAAGAATACGGGCTGAATAAGTTAATTCAGGATCTTTAAATGATTTGAAAAGTTGTTTACATAAATGTTGGTAGTGAGTTATAGCATGGCTTCTATCAAGAATTTTTGCGATTCTATATAAATCAGCAAATAGTGCTTCTACTATTTCTAATAATTTATATTCATTTTCTTGACAACCAAAAATAATAATCTGATCAGGTTTGCGTCCTTCTAGTACAATTCTATTCCAGGTTTTACGTATACAAGTAAGTTCATTGGTGCTCATTTCTGGAGAATCTGCTAAAATACACCATATTAAAAAAAGATCGAGGAAATTTATCTCATCTATATTAATTCCAATAACTGAAAATGGGTTAATATCTAATGAACGAACTTCGATATATTCAATACCATTATATAATAATGAATCTGACAGAGATTCTCCTACTCTACTAACACGTTTTGGTCTGATAGGTGTATATAATTCGTTTTCAATTTGCAATACATTAGTATTTAGTTGTAACCGATTACCATGTATATCTTTTATACCCATAGCTTGATATTTTTTTGATGGTGTTTTAGTTGCAATTTTAAGAGCAGATACATATTCTTCAAGAGAATTAAAGGTAATAGGTAAATTACTCTGTAATGTATTTGTATAACCAAAGTTACTAAGGCGAAGTGAGGTAGCATAAGGCAACCACATTGTACCATGTCCATTAGTTTTAAATTGTAAATGACTTTTACGTTCTTGTAAAAAAGATGAGCAAATAGCAGGAGATGATCCAAATAAGTAAGGAATTATCCACCCAAAACGATAATAATTACGTATTAGATGTAAATATCCAGAAGAAATAACTTTTTTACCGCTTTCTACATCACTAATATCTGCCCATTTTTGCCAGAATAAAAGTGGTAAAGAGAAATTATAATGAACACCAGAAATTAATTGCATTGGAACACCATAACGATTTTTTAATCCTTCCCTATATAACATTTTCATTTTACCAATATTTGAACTACCATATTGAGCTAATTGAATATTATTAATATCATCAATAATGCAAGGCATACTAAATGGCCACAGACGTTCATGGTCAATAGTACGTGTTACATAACGATGGATATCTCTAAGTAAAACAAATATACGATTAATATTTTGATCTACTGGAGTAATAAATTCTAATAAAGCTTCAGCAAAATCAGTAGTAATACAAGTATGTTTTAATGCTGAACCAAATGATTTAGGATGATTTGTAGTAGCTAAATGTCCATCTAAATTAACGCGTAATGTTTCACGTTCAATGCCACGATTGATGTTTTTTAATGTATTCGCATGTGTTTCAAGCCAAGAAAGACCTTTTGACATATCCGGAATTATATTATTCTTTCGATTTACAAATAATTTATTTTGATACAGCATAATAAATAAATATTACCTTAAATATATATGAATCAATATTAGCTTTTAGAATGTATTTATTCATAAATAAACTAATATTTTTACTAAAATTACATAGTAATATATAAAATTTAATAATATATAATTACTTATCAATAAGTATAAATAATATTTAGTTTATAAATAACATATTAATGTTATTGTGAATATTTCCTAATTTTTTATTTTATTTATATTGAATATTATTCAAAAGATTAGTTAATTAATAAATATATAAAATTGATAATTTATAAAATATATTATAGAATAAATATAAATATTACTTAATTTGTTTCAGATTAATACATAAAAATGATTTTTAATCATATTTGATATCTAAATAAATTATTTAATTTAGATATCAATATTTTAGAAAGTTTTAATTATATTATTTTTGAATATATTTCAGTAAATATAATGAAAATAATAAAAAGTGGGATTAAGCATTACATTCCATAAAAAATAAAAAAATATATAATATTTAAGAAAATACTTTTGTTATTTGAAATAAAAAATAATTTATATTTATAATGTTATGAATGCATCCAGGAGGATTCGAACCTCCGACCGCTCGGTTCGTAGCCGAGTACTCTATCCAACTGAGCTATGGATGCATATTAATAATAAATGACGGTGAAGCGGGGATTCGAACCCCGGATGCAGTTTTAACTACATACTCCCTTAGCAGGGGAGCGCCTTTAGCCTCTCGGCCACTTCACCTATTTAATAATATTAAATTAATTTATTATTTATGGATTTTGATATATATTGTACTTTTAAAAACTCGTAAGTCAATTAATTTCTAAACGTATATTAATTTTTATAAAGTAAAAAATTAATATATTTATATTATGTTCTATAAATTAAAAGAATATAAATTATAATGCCTCACCTAAAGCGAGGCTTAACTAAATCTATTAATAATTGGACACTTGAGTTTTTTCTGCTTGAATACGCTGATAAATTTCTTCTCTATGCACTGAAACTTCTTTAGGAGCATTGACTCCAACGCGAACTTGATTACCTTTAACTCCTAGCACTGTTACAGTTACCTCATCGCCAATCATAAGAGTTTCACCAACTCGACGAGTTAAAATAAGCATTCTATACTCCTTGAAACGATTAAAAAGCTGGGTTTTTAATCACATATTCCCAACTACATCCATTCTATAATTCTAAACAATGCCTATAAAAATAAATATTCTTTTACGTTAATATGTTTTACGCTAATTAATTCAAATACCTTATATAATAATACCATACTTTATTATTATATTAATTTATCTCGTATGAAATTTGTAATAGTTTTTTCATAAGTAAATTGAATTTTTCTTTTATAACCTGGTATTTACCCACTCCTTTACGCTAGCTAATGCACTTGCTAACGCTTGTGTATTTGTACCGCTAGCTTGAGCCATATCTGAGCGTCCACCACCTTTACCATCTACCTGTACAGCTAGTGAAGTAATAAGTTCACAAGCATTTATACGATCAATTAAATCTTGAGTGACACTTGCAATCAATAAAACTTTATTTTTAGTAATAGTTGCTAATACTATAATTACAGAACCAAATTTATTTTTTAAATCATCTATTAATAAACGTAGTGTTTTTAGATCTACATTGATAAATTCGCTGACTAATAATTTAGTATTTTGTACTGTAATGGTTTTTTTAATAAGTAATTTAATTTCTTGCTTAATTCTTTGTTCACGTAATAATTGTAATTCTTTTTCTAATAAACGTATATAATTAACTAGTTCATATGTTTTTTTATTTATATTATTTCTATTGGCTTTTATTAAATGTGCAATTTCTTGTAATTGTTGACTTTGAGCATGAATTTCTTCTAATGCGTATTCACCGGTAACGGCTTCAATACGACGAACATCTACTGATGTACTAGTTTCTGATCGAATGCGAAAAATCCCAATATCTCCTGTACGCCTTACATGAGTACCACCACATAATTCAATTGAAAAATCGCCTATTTTTAATACACGTACATGTTGATCATATTTTTCACTAAACAGTGCCATAGCCCCTTTCTTTTTTGCGGTACTAAGATCCATTATCTCTGAGGTGACTGTAAGGTTACGACGAATTTGTAAATTAACAATATCTTCAACTTTACGAATTTCTTGAGGGTTCATTGCATGAAAATGCAAGAAATCAAAACGTAAATATTTATCATTAATTGACGATCCTTTTTGAACTACATGACTACCTAAAACTTGCCGAAGTGCTGAATGTAATAAGTGTGTAGCTGAATGATTAAGAGAAATTCTTTTACGACGAATCTTATTTACATGCACATAAAGATGATCACCAAGGCATAATTGACCTATTTTTACAATACCAATATGTCCAATAGCTTTACCATATTTTTTAGTGTCAATTACGTTAAATTCAATGTTTTTATTAGTAAAAATACCAGTATCACCTAATTGTCCACCAGATGCTCCATAAAATGGTGTTTCGACTAAGAATACGGTTGCTTCTTGACCTACAGTAATTTTTTCAACTTGTTGACCATTAATCAATAATAATTGGACAGTAGTATGTAAAGATAAACAATTATAACCTTTAAAGACTGATGATATATTAATGACAAGTGGATTATTAAAACAGCTTGCTTCACGTGCACGTTTACGCTGTCGATTCATCACTTCTCTAAAACCAGTTTCGTCAATTTTAAAGTTTCGTTCACGGCATACATCTGCAGTTAAATCTACGGGAAACCCAAAAGTGTCATAAAGACGAAATATAGTTTCACCACTAAGTGTATTACCTTTTAAATTTGCCAATTCTTCATCCAACAAAGCAAGGCCTCGTTCTAAAGTTTTATCAAATTGCTCTTCTTCTTTTTTTAAAATATTTTCAATATATACTTGCTGAGGTTTTAAATATTCTCCTACACTATCCATAACATAAATTAATGGAGCTACTAATTTATAAAAAAAGACTTCTTTTGTACCTAATAATCGTCCATGACGTACTGCACGGCGAATAACTCTACGTAGTACATAACCACGATTCTCATTTGAAGGAATAACACCATCAGCAATTAAAAATGAACAACAACGAATATGATCAGCAATAACACTTAGAGATTTATTAGTACTATTATCTACATCAATTACTTTAATAATCGATTTAATGAGATTAACAAATAAATCGATTTCATAAGTTGAGTTTACATGTTGTAATACAGCAGTAATCCGCTCAAGACCCATACCAGTATCAACCGATTTTATTGGTAATGGTTTTATAGTACCATTAGCTTGAAGATTAAACTGCATGAATACAATATTCCAGATTTCAATGTAACGGTCACTATCTTTCTGAAAAATATTTGGTGAACTGTCATCAATATCAAATTCACGATCATAAAAAATTTCTGTACAAGGACCACAAGGACCAGTATCACCCATTCTCCAGAAATTATCTGATGAATAAATATTACCGTTGTTATTACCTATGCGTATAATACGCTCATATGGTATACCAATATAGTCTGCCCATATTTTAAAACTTTCATCATCTGTTTCATATACAGTACACCACAACCGTTCTTTAGGTAAATTAAACCATCGTTCACTTGTTAATAATTCCCAAGCATAGGAAATTGCTTCTTTTTTAAAATAATCTCCAAAACTAAAATTACCAAGCATCTCAAAAAAAGTATGATGTCTTGTAGTATAACCTACCTTTTCAAGGTCATTATGTTTACCACCAGTACGGATACACCGTTGAGCAGTAGTAGCACGTTTATAATTACGTCTTTCTTGGCCAAGAAAAACTTCTTTAAACTGTACCATGCCAGCATTTGTGAATAATAACGATTGATCATTATTTGGTATTAAGGAACTGCTGGCTACAACTAAATGTCCTTTAGTATAAAAAAAATTGAGAAATTTTTGACGAATTTCACTAGTGGTCTGGATCATAAAGTATTTTATATATAAAAGTATAATTATACGATTGGTTTACTAATAAACCTTGTGACTAGCTTATCATAAACACATTCGTAATAGAGTAAATACAATAAAATACTTTTTTTAAAGTAGGAAGTAAAATATTATTATCTAAAAACATCAATATTTCTTGATATTAAAAATTAATAATAAATTTTAAACCTTTAAAAGTGTAAGATTAATATCTTGATAATCAATTTTTAAATAAAATAAAAAAACTAATTCATTAAATATTTAGTAAAAACTTTAAAATGATATCGATATATTTATATATATTATGGTATAGTACGTTATATACTTTTTCTCAATCAAAAAAATCATTAAAAATACTATTAATAATAATGCTGATAATTAAATATTTTTTGAATTTTATTCAGTTTTCCAAAAAAAATATAAACATTTATGATTTTTAATATGAATGAAAGTAACATCAAAGGGAAAATAATAATAAAATATTTTAAAAAATCAAATATCTTCTTTTTTTATTTCTTTTATTTCTTTTATATCATTAATCTGATAATTATGAATTTCAGATATACTCATTTCTGATGTAGGATCAATCATTAATAACAGGTTACGTAGTTTTTTATCAAGTTCGTTTGCAATAATAGAATTTTTTTTAAAAAAATTAATAGCATTTATCTTACCTTGACCAATTTTTTCACCGTTATAACTATACCAAGATCCAGATTTATCAACTAAATTGTGTTTGACACCAAGATCTAATAACTCTCCAAAAATATTAATACCTTCGCCATATATAATTTGGAATTCAGCTTGTTTAAATGGAGCAGCTACTTTGTTTTTTACTACTTTTACTCTAGTATCACTACCTATTACTTCATCACCTTCTTTTATAGGACCAATACGGCGAATATCAAGGCGGACAGAAGCATAAAATTTTAATGCATTACCACCAGTAGTAGTTTCTGGATTACCGAACATCACCCCAATTTTCATACGAATTTGATTAATAAAAATTAATAAAGTATTAGATTGTTTCAAGTTACCTGCTAGCTTACGCATTGCTTGGCTCATCATGCGTGCTGCTAAGCCCATATGTGAATCTCCAATTTCACCTTCTATTTCTGCTTTTGGTGTAAGTGCTGCAACTGAGTCAACAATTATAACATCAACAGCACCAGAACGTGCTAATGCATCACAAATTTCTAAAGCTTGTTCACCAGTATCAGGTTGTGAACATAATAAATTATCAATATCTACACCTAATTTTTTAGCATAGACTGGATCAAGTGCATGTTCAGCATCAATAAAAGCACATGTTTTATATGCACGTTGTGCCGCAGCAATAACTTGTAGAGTAAGAGTGGTTTTACCTGATGATTCAGGACCATAAATTTCTACTATTCGACCCATAGGTAAACCACCAGCACCAAGTGCAATATCTAATGACAATGAACCAGTTGATATAGTTTCAACATCCATTGAGCGATCTTCACCCAAACGCATAATAGATCCTTTACCAAATTGTTTTTCAATTTGGCTTAATGCTGCGGCTAGAGCTTTTTTTTTATTCTCGTCAATTGCCATTTTTTATAATTATCATCCTATGTAATTCCGTATAATCTAAAAATATTTATTATATTCATAATACTTTATCGTTATACGGTATCAAGTTTAATTTATTAAAAATTTGTTATATAAAATTTGTAAAGATAAAATTACCGAAGAACGACGTATTCTATTACGATTACCCAAAAAAACATTATGGTATGTTAATATATGATTATTTGGACCAGCAATAGCAAACCATACAGTACCAACAGGTTTTTCTAAAGTACCTCCAGTTGGACCAGCTATTCCACTTACGGCTATTCCATACTCTGCTGCTGTTGCCTTACAAGCACCAATTACCATTTCTTTGACTACTTGTTCACTAACTGATCCATAATGCCTTAGAGAGGTCTCTTGCACACCTAGAAACTTTTGTTTAGATATGTTGTTATAAGTGATAAAACCACATTCAAACCAAGTAGAACTATGATTTATATCAGTCAAAATTTTAGCAATCCACCCTCCAGTACATGATTCTGCAGTTGTAATTTTTGCATAGCGATATTTTAATTTTTCTCCGATACGTTGGCTTAAGAGTTTTAATTCTTTATCTTTTAAGTTTTTTTTTGATATATAATTTAGCATAATATATATAATAATTTATTAAATCTCATTTAATTAACATGATTTTATTCTATAATAAATAGATTTTTAATATAATATTTTGCATAATATATTAAAATAAAATAAAAATATTTTTTAGGAAAAATATCTAAAAATGATTATTTTATTATTGTAAAATAATTCGCAAGCTTAATATTGATATTCACCAAACACCTTAAAAGTAGAATAATTTCTCATCCATTAATATATCAATTAATCAATATATCAATTTTATTTAATAAAAATAATAATAATAAAAAGAAAATAAATTTTATGAAAATCAATAAAATTGAATTGAATATGATTATTATTAATCAATTATTTAAGATTAATTATTTATTAATAAATCAATATTTAATTTTTAGATAAAAATAGTTTAGCATAAATAAATATATAAATAGTTATGAATATCATCTCTAGTTTAAGGTATTTAATAAATTCTAGTTTAAGATATTTAATAAATAATTGAATTTATAAAAGCTTTCAAAAAGAGTAAAATAAATAATGAAAGAAGCCGTTCAAATAAATCTAAGTAAACACACTCCAATGATTCAGCAATACTTGCGCTTAAAAGCTCAGCATCCTGATATTCTATTATTTTATCGAATGGGCGATTTTTATGAACTATTCTATGATGATGCTGAACGTGCTTCACAAATCTTAGATATATCTTTAACTAAAAGAGGTTTTTCGGCTGGAAAACCGATTCCTATGGCTGGTATACCTTACCATGTAGTTGATAATTATTTAGCAAAACTTATTAAACTAGGAGAATCAGTAGCAATCTGTGAACAAGTTGGCGATGCTTCTCTTAACAAAAATCCAATTGAACGTAAAATTGTTCGAATTGTTACCCCTGGAACTATTAGTGATGAATCCCTACTACAAGAACGACAAGATAATTTAATAGCATCTATTTTTCAAAATAAAGGAGGTCGTTTCGGTTTCGCAACTTTAGATATTAGTTCAGGACGTTTCCTTTTAAGTGAACCAAACAATTATGAAATAATGGAAGCAGAGCTACATCGTATTAATCCAACTGAACTACTTTATCCTGAAGATTTTCCTACTATGGAACTGATTAATCAGTACCATGGATTACGTCGTCGTCCATTATGGGAATATGAAATTGAAACTGCTTATCAACAATTTAAATTACAATTTGGTATGTTAAATCTAAGCTGTTTTGATATTGAAAATACATCTTTAGCATTACGTGCTGCTGGTTGTTTACTACAATATGTTAAAGATACTCAACGTACTTCCTTACCTCACATTCGCTCATTAAAGTTAGAAAATCCTCAAAATAGTATAATTATGAATGCTACTACACGCCGTAATCTTGAAATTATTCATAACTTATCTGGCGGTGTAGAAAAGACTTTAGCTGCGGTTTTAGATAAAACAGTGACCCCTATGGGAAGTCGTATGCTAAAAAGATGGCTACATATGCCATTACGAGATATAGAAACTATTACACAACGTCAAGAATGTATTGTAGAACTTCAAAATATTATTGAAGAATTACAGTTAATATTACGCCATATTGGCGATCTAGAACGCATATTAGCTCGCCTTGCATTACGTACTGCTACTCCACGTGATCTAGCACGTATGCGTTATGCTTTTCAGCAATTACCTACATTAAATAAAAAACTGATGAGTATTAATACACCACGACTTATAACGCTACGTACTCAAATTGGTGATTTTTATGAATTACGTAAAATACTTGAAAAGGCAATTATTGAATCGCCTCCAATACTCATACGAGATGGTGGTTTTATTGCATCTGGATATAATATAGAACTTGATGAATTACGAACATTAGCCAATGGAGTAAGTAATTATCTTAACATACTAGAGTTAAGAGAACAAAAAAAATTAGGATTAGAAACATTAAAAATTGGATATAATTCTATATATGGCTACTATATTCAGGTAAATCGTACTCAAAGTCATATGGTGCCTGTACACTATGTACGTCGTCAAACACTAAAAAATGTAGAACGTTATATCATACCAGAGCTAAAGGAATACGAAGATAAAATAATTACTTCTAAAGGGAAAGCATTAATACTAGAGAAAAAAATATACAATGAACTTTTTGATTTATTATTACCTCATCTTGAAGCATTACAACTAAGTTCTACAGCATTAGCTGAATTGGATGTACTAATAAATTTAGCAGAACGAGCTAACACATTAAATTATTGTCGGCCTATATTAAAAAAAAAAGCAGGTATTAGTATTACTTCTGGACGCCATCCTATTGTGGAGCAAGTATTAAGAGAACCTTTTATTCCTAATCAATTATTTCTATCTGCTAAACACCGTATGTTACTCATAACAGGTCCTAATATGGGCGGTAAAAGTACTTATATGCGTCAGACTGCCTTAATTGTCATCATGGCTTGGATTGGAAGCTTTGTACCTGCAGAAAAAGCAATAATTGGTTCTTTTGATCGTATTTTTACACGAATCGGTGCAGCAGATGATCTAGCATCTGGTAGATCAACTTTTATGGTAGAAATGACAGAAATAGCTAATATACTTCATTATGCTACTGAAAATAGCTTAGTTTTAATAGATGAAATCGGTCGAGGGACATCTACTTATGATGGTTTATCTTTAGCTTGGGCTTGTGCTAAAAGTTTGGCCAATATCATTAAAGCAATTACATTATTTGCAACTCATTATTTCGAGTTAACTATACTTCCTAAAACAATAAAAAGAATACGAAATATACATTTCAATGCAGTAGAACATAAAAATACAATTGCTTTTATGCATACTGTTCAAGATGGAGCTATAAATAAAAGCTATGGTCTTGCAGTAGCAGCGTTAGCTGGAGTACCAAGAGAAGTAATTCAAATTGCAAAAAGTAAATTAAAAGAATTAGAAATGATTCAAGTTCATACTAGGATTATTAATCCTGAGAAAAAAATCGAAAAATCAATTATTAGAACACAACAGAAAAATCAAATAATTAATACCCTTTTAAAAGGTTTAGATCCAGATACTTTAACACCTAAAGAAGCATTAGATATAATCTATTATATTAAAAAAATAATATAACCTTAATTATTCAATTGATAACTGCAGCATTAGTAAAAATAGCTGCAGAATCTAGCTATTAATAATATATTTACTCTTGAAATAATGCTTCAATGTTTAGACCTTGAGCTTGTAAAATTTCACGTAAACGACGTAATCCTTCAACTTGAATTTGACGTACCCGTTCACGTGTTAAACCAATCTCTCGTCCTACATCTTCTAATGTTGCTGCTTCATAGCCTAATAATCCGAAACGACGAGCTAATACTTCTCTTTGTTTGGCATTTAATTCAAAAAGCCATTTTACAATACTCTGTTTGATATCGTCATCTTGAGTAGTATTTTCTGGATCATTATCTTTATCATCTGTTAAAATTTCTAAAAGAGCTTTTTCACAATCTCCGCTACCTAATGGTATATCAACCGATGTAATACGTTCATTTAATCGAAGCATACGACTTACATCATCGACTGGCTTATCTAATTGCTCTGCAATTTCTTCAGCACTAGGTTCATGATCTAGCTTATGTGAGAGCTCACGAGCTGTACGTAAATAAACATTTAATTCTTTAACAATATGAATCGGTAAACGAATAGTACGTGTTTGATTCATAATAGCCCTTTCAATAGTTTGACGAATCCACCAAGTAGCGTAAGTTGAAAAGCGAAAACCACGTTCTGGATCAAATTTCTCTACTGTACGAATTAATCCAAGATTACCTTCTTCAATTAAATCTAATAATGATAGACCACGATTACTATAACGACGAGCAATCTTTACTACTAATCTTAAATTACTTTCAATCATACGACGACGAGAAGAAACATCTCCACGTAATGCTCTGCGCGCAAAAAACACTTCCTCTTCTGCAGTTAACAATGGAGAATAACCAATTTCTCCAAGGTAAAGTTGAGTTGCATCTAAAACACGTTGTGTTGCATTCTGTGATAATAAATCTTCTTCAATTAAATCATTATCATTAAAAACCTCAACTCCATTTTCTTCGAATTCTAAATCGTGATGTAATAACTCGTTAACTTTCAGCGTATTCTGGTTCATAATCGGCTCCTACCCGTGATCCAATAGCAGAACAACTACATAATTAGTTCTACCGAATTAGCGCTGTGGTAAATAACGTAATGGATTTACAGATTTTCCCTTGTAACGAATTTCAAAGTGCAACTTCAAAGAATTAGTTCCAGTACTTCCTATAGTAGCAATTTTTTGTCCTGCTTTAACTTCTTGTTGTTCCTGAACTAGAACTGTATCATTATAAGCATAAGCACTAAGACAATCTTCATTATGTTTAACAATAATTAAATTACCGTATCCACGGAGTACATTACCTGTATATACCACTTTTCCAGCTGCAGCAGAAACAACAGGTTGTCCACGTAAACCAACAATATCGATACCTTTATTTCCACTTTCCTGTGTAGAAAAATTATTAACTATTTTACCATTAACAACTGGCCAAACCCAGCTTTTCACTAATGTATTATTATTAGTTCTATTGCTAACTGTAAGAGAAGTAGTAATCGGAGCTGTAGTTTTTGCTAAATGATTGTTAACTTTTGACGATAGGAATTTACTATGTAATAAATTATGTAAATGATCAGAATATATAATAACAGGTTGCTTTGTTCTCAAATGAGATTTAATATTTTTTAAACTATTTGACATAAAAATACTAGACTGTATTTTATTAGATGTAGTGATTATTGAATTTATTTTGGTAAAATTATTACCTATAATATGCAATTTTTGTCCTATTTTCAATCGATAAGGTATTGATATATTATTATGCTGTGCTAAATTGTGAAGATCGCATCCAGTAATCCATGCAATATAAAATAATGTATCTCCATATTTGACAGTATAAGTTTGATTTCGATAATATCCTTTTTTTTTCAAGATATTTTTATAATTTCTATTATAGATAATTAAATTATGCTTAATATTATCATATTTATTATCATTATTAATCGTAATTAATTGAGAAGATGGGATAGATGGTTTAAGATAATTTAATTTGTAATCATGAAATAAAGATAAGTGCGATATTTTTTTAATCGCTAATGAAGATGGTATATGAGTAATTTTGCTAATAGGAGCATATAAAAAATCATTTTGACTACAACTAATTAATAAAATAGTAATTAAAAAAAATAATATTATATGATAACTTAATTGAAAAAATTTACTTCCAATGCTCATTGAGTCCTCACATAATAGTAATTTTAAAATAACTTAACCAAATATTTTTATTACATTGTTTATTTATTAAAAAATATATTCAAATAAATATAATGATATTAATCAATGATATATGCCTTATAAGTATCAATAAAAATTACACTTTAAATATCATTAAATTCATTGGATAAAATAGACAATTTAATAGATTTATTCAGTAATATCAATACTATAATACTATAATACTATAATACTATAATACTATAATACTATAATACTATAATAGTATAATACTATAATACTATAAACGTTTAAGTATTTAATAATATTTGCCAGATTGGAATACCATGTTCTCTCCGTAATTTAATTTTACTATTAATTTAAACGGGTTTTTAAAAAGAATGGCGATTATAACAATAATAGCATTAAATAGGTCATGTTTTACCTATCGATGCCATTCATCGCTATGATAAGTAAAATACTATACAAATTTAGTTGCTTTAAACGATATGTAACTTACCCCTGTAATCTTTTACTACGTTCTATAGCATAAATATGCTCTAAATATATGAAAATTTAATAATCAAGACCAGTTCTAATTTTTAATACATATTATGATGAATCATAGTACAGTTTTAGTAGGGTAGTTAGAGGTAAATCAATATTAGCTTTAAATAACCATTTATTTCTAACTTCTTGCAGATATGCTTTTTCTAGAAAGGCTTTAATACACTTAAAGAAAGGTATCTATAGTAATGATCAGTAGAAATTAAGCTAGCATCATCAAATAGGTTATTAATTTTTAGAAAAGACCAAATCAAAAAAATCATTGAAAGTATTATGATTTATCATAGTCAAAGTTCTAATAATGGAAATTTAATATAATAATATGGCCTAATAAGCTATATATGACAGATAAACTACTTAATTTATTATTGTCAATATAATTTTTTATAGGGTCTTCTTATTTAAGTACTTTGAAATTTGAAAAAAAATTAATTACTTTTTTTAATCAAAAAGACAACGGTCTCACAAGCAATACCTTCACAACGTCCAATACATCCGAGCCTTTCGGTAGTAGTTGCCTTAATATTTACATCATCAATATTACATCCAAGATCCTCAGTAAGATTAATACGCATTTGTAATAAATATGGAAGCATTGTTGGTATTTGAGCAATAATAGTAACATCAATATTACCAATTTGATAAGATCTTTTTTGTTGAATTAACTTCCATGCATTGCATAGTAATATACGGCTATTAATGCCTTTAAAAGTTGGATTAGTATCCGGAAATAGCTGTCCGATATCTCCCATAGCAGCAGCACTCAGCAAAGCATCGGTGATTGCATGTAGGACGACATCTCCATCGGAATGAGCGACAAGACTATATCTAAATGGAATATGAACGCCACCAATTATTAGTGGACCTTTACCACCAAATGGATGCACATCAAATCCGTGTCCAATACGCATTCATTATACACTCATATAGTTTGGTTAATGTTTAGATAGAAAGATACTAAAGCTAAGTCTTCTAATTTTGTTACTTTAATATTATCTCTACGACCAACTATTAATTCAGGATAATAGCCACAATATTCAAGAGCTGAAGCCTCATCAGTAATAGTTACTCCTCTTTTTAAGGCTTGTTTCAAACAATTAGTGAGTAATAATCTTGGAAAGAACTGTGGTGTTAACGCATGCCATAAACACTCACGTTTAATAGTCTTAATAATAGTTTTTTGTTCTGAGTTACCGAACTTTATTGTATCAATAACTGGCACTGCTAAAATTCCTCCTATTTTACTATATTTTTGTAATAGTAGTAAACGTTTTAAATCATTTAAATGTAAGCATGGACGTACTGCATCATGTATTAAAACCCAATCACTATAGACTGCTTGTAACCCTGCTAGTACTGACTCAGCACGTATAGATCCACCTGTCTTTATTTGAATAATACGATTATCTTTTGCTAAAGGTAATGAATCAAACCATTGATCATCTGGATTAAGCACTAGCACTATTTTTTTTATTGCTCGATGTGCTAAAATACAAGCTACGCTATACTCTAAAATAGTAAATTGACCAATAGTTAAATATTGTTTAGGACATGGAGTTTGCATTCTACTACCGATGCCAGCAGCAGGAATAACTGCAATTACGTCAGAAAGTAATTGTTGAGTACTATTATTCATAATTTATTATACTTTGATTTTATATTTATAATATTTGATTTTATTCTTGTATGAATCGATAAAATGTTTCGCCTGGCTTAATCATGCCTAATTCACTACGTGCACGTTCTTCAATTGCATCAAGATTACAATTAAGATCTTCGATTTCAATAATTAATTGACTATTAACTTTTTTAATTTTGGAATTATATTCCTGTTGTAAAATAATATTTTCATTAATACGTTTATAATCATAAATACCGTTTTCACCTAACCAAAAAGAATACTGAAACCATCCCAGTAATATGAGTAATAATAATACTAACTTTTCCATCATGAAGCTCACTAAAAATTGTTTAAATTTTTGATTATTTTATATGGTGAGTATTACTAAACAATCGATTTTAAGAAGAAATATATATTTATTATTAATATATATGAAATTGGTTTCATGGAAATTATGATAATTGATCTTCTATAAATAAATAGAATAAAATTAAATATATTAATATTTATTAATCATAATTAACAATTAATATTGTATAGGCTATATTTACATTGTAATGCCATGTTTTATATAATTTATAAAATATTGCAAGAATTAAAAATTTTAAAAATAAATTTAAGAAATTAATACAAAAATCATATTTTACTCTTATACTTTGATAATATTATGATGAAATAGAAAATCTAATAATTGATCAATTAATTTAGTTACTAATTGTTGACCATTAAGATAAATATCAGGAGCATCTGGTACTTCATAAACAGCATTTAATCCTGTAAAATTTTTTAACTTACCAGCTCGTGCTTTTTTATATAAACCTTTAGGATCTCGTGCTTCACATATTTCCAAAGGTGTATCCATAAAAATTTCTAAAAACCGTTCATGTCCAAGTAAATTACGTACCATTTTACGATCAGATCGATATGGCGAGATAAAAGCTGCTAAAACTATTAATCCAGCATCTACCATTAATTTTGCTACTTCAGCAACACGACGAATATTTTCTTTGCGATCATTAACATTAAAATCAAGATCCCGACATAGTCCATGTCTTAAATTATCACCATCTAGCAAATAGGTACTAATACCTAAATGATAAAGTATATATTCCATTTCACTAGCTATAGTAGATTTACCAGAACCAGAAAGTCCTGTAAACCATAATAATATACTTTTATGTCCATGATGTTGTTCACGATCAGTACAAGTTACTAGATGATTATGCCATATTATATTTTTAATATAGTTCTTATTTTGTAACATCATTGTTTATTACCTGATAAATTACGAGCCCCCCAATGAGGAAAGTGATTACATACTAACGAATTTAATTCTAATTCAAAATTACTATATGGGCTAACTTCTATAAGCTTTTTATCTATCACTTGATTAATCATACCTGCTCCTACAGTAGCATTACTTAGTTGATCAATAAATATCATGCCTCCAGTGACTGAGTTTTGCTTATAAGAATCTAATATCATAGGTTCATCAAATGTCATTTCTATTAAACCAATACTATTTAAAGGTAAACTCTCGGTAATATGTTTTTCTAAGGTATTTATTTCAATCTGATAAATAATTTTATCTATATAACCACGTGCTTTTTTATTGGCGATTTTAACTTCATAAGTTTGATTGGGATATAATGCTTGTTCTGCCATCCATACGACATCAACGATAGCTGATTGGGCTGCTGTTAAGTTATCTATTCTATCTACTAATACATTACCACGGCTGATATCAATTTCATTGTTTAAAACTAAAGTAATTGCTTCGCCAACACTCGCCTTCTGCAAATCACCATTAGAAGTTACAATTCGAGAAATACTTGATTCAATACCTGATGGTAAAATCTTTACATATTGTCCTACCTGCACTATCCCAGCAGCTAAGGTTCCAGAATAACCTCGGAAATCAAGATAAAGACGATTAACATATTGAACTGGAAAACGCATAGATTCATTACTTATATCATAATTTATCTCTATGGTTTCTAATATTTCTAGTAATGTAGGACCAAAATACCATGCCATATTTTTACTCGGCTTTACAATGTTCTCTCCTTTTAAAGCAGATATTGGAATAAATAATATATTTATGTTTTTAGATAATTGTGCACTAAAATCAAGATAATTTAATTTGATTTTCTCAAATATTTCCTGATTATAATCTACTAAATCCATTTTGTTAATTGCAACAACTAAATGTTTTATACCTAATAGTGTAGAAATAAAACTGTGCCTGCGAGTTTGATTTAAAATACCCTTACGTACATCAATTAATAAAATAGCTAACTCACAAGTTGAAGCACCAGTTACCATATTACGAGTATATTGTTCATGTCCAGGAGTATCAGCTATAATAAATTTTCGTTTTTCAGTAGAAAAATAGCGATAAGCGACATCAATCGTAATTCCCTGTTCACGTTCTGCTTGTAAACCATCTACAAGTAATGAAAAATCAATTTTTTGTTCTTGAGTACCATGACGTTTACTATCTTTTTTAAGCAATAAAAGATGGTCTTCATAAATTTGGAAAGTATCGTGTAATAATCGACCTATAAGGGTACTTTTTCCATCATCGACACTTCCACAAGTTAAAAAACGTAATAAACTTTTTTGTTTCTGTAATTTTAACCAAGATTTTATTCCGCCACACTCAGCGAGCTTTTGTTGTGCGATAACCATATTCATTATTTAATGTTTCCTTAGAAATAACCATGACGTTTTTTAAATTCCATTGAGCTATCTTGATCACGATCAATCATCCGTCCATGGCGCTCACTTGTAATAGAGAGCAACATTTCTTCAATAATTTCTGGAACAGTTTTTGCTTGAGATTCAATAGCTCCAGTTAATGGCCAACATCCAAGAGTTCGAAAACGGACCATACGCTGTTTTATTATTTCTTCAGATTGTAGATTAATACGATCATCATCAATTACCAGTAGTACACCATCACGTTCTAATACAGGACGTGGTGCAGCGAAATATAACGGCACTATTTTAATGTTTTCAAAAAAAATATACTGCCAAATATCCAATTCAGTCCAATTAGACAAGGGGAATACTCGAATATTTTCGCCTTTGTTAATTTGTCCATTATAATTATACCATAGCTCTGGACGCTGATTTTTTGGATCCCAACGATGAAATTGATCACGAAAAGAATAAATACGTTCTTTAGCACGTGATTTATCTTCATCACGACGGGCTCCTCCAAAAGCTGCATCAAATCCATATATATTAAGAGCTTGTTTTAAAGCTTCCGTTTTCATCATATCAGTATACTTAGAACTACCATGTATAAATGGATTAATATTTACTGATAAGCCTTTTGGGTTACGATATATTAATAATTCAGCATTCATCTCTTTTGTAATTTGATCGCGAAATGTATACATATCACGAAATTTCCATCCTGTATCAATGTGCAATAAAGGAAAAGGCAATCTACCAGGATAAAAAGCTTTATGTGCTATCATAAGCATTACTGAAGAATCCTTACCGATAGAATACATCATAACAGGTTTATTAAATTCGGCTACAACCTCACGTATGATATAGATACTTTCTGCTTCTAACTTCTGTAGATAATTTAAACGATTACGATTCATCATTTCTCCTTAAGGCACATGTTATTATTAATAAAATTTTTAATATATTAAATATTAAAACCATGCTAACTTTTTATGTAGTTCTACTACTTCTCCAATTACTAGTAATGCTGGTTTAGGTATAGTAGCAGTTAGCTTTTCTAATTCATTTAAAGTACCAATCAATACTTTCTGATCTTTACATGTACCTTTACCAATTACTGCAACTGTTGTGATAGGATTACGTCCATATTCAATTAATCTTGTAGCTATTTCTGCTGCTTTTATTGTTCCCATATAAATTACTAGTGTCTGATGTGAACGAGTAAGTAACTCCCAATGAGTTCTTTTATTATTTATACAATAATGACCGGTTATATAAATTACACTTTGTGCGTAATCACGATGAGTTAATGGAATACCAGCATATGCTGTTGCACCTATAGCAGCAGTAATTCCTGGCACGACTTGAAAAGGAATGCTAGCTTTTTGTGCCGCTTGTAACTCTTCAGCACCACGTCCAAAAATAAATGGATCGCCACCTTTTAAACGAACTACACGTTTTCCTTGTTGAGCTAATTTAATGATTAAATTATTTGTTTCTTTTTGAGAGATAGAATGCAAACCTGCACGTTTGCCTACACATATAAGTTTTGCTTCACGTCGTACTAAATCTAATATTTCACTACTTACTAAGTAATCATATAAAACCACATCAGCTACTTGAATAACCTGTAATCCTCGTAAAGTTAATAAGCCGCTATCGCCAGGACCAGCTCCTACTAAAATAATTTCACCTTGATTATTCTTATATTTTTCTAATAACAAACTCTCTAAAGTTCTACATGTTTCATCAATGTCATCAATAACCATCGGACGAGTAAATAATCCATTAAATACATTTTCCCAAAAACGACGACGATCCGATATCTTATGATAGAAGTGCTTTACTTTATCACGCAATTTATTTGCTACTTTTGCTATTTGTCCAATATTAGAAGGTAAGAAAGATTCAATCTTTTCACGTAATATCCGAGATAAAACTGGTGCAGTACCGCTCGAAGAAATAGCTATTATTAATGGAGAACGATCAATAATAGATGGGAAAATAAAATTACACTTTAGTTTATCATCAACCACATTTACTAACTTATGACATAAGTGTGCAGCTTTGAAAACCTGAGTATTAAGTTGATTGTCGTTAGTTGCAGAAATTACTAAAAAAACATTATCTAACATCTCTGGATTAAAATTAGATGCTATTAGTTCAATAGCATTAATATCTAGTAATGCTTGTAATTCATCATTAAGATCATGCGCAACTACTTGTACTTTAGCCCCAGCACGAAGTAATAATTTAATTTTATGAGCCGCAATAACACCACCGCCAACAACCAAAACCACACGATTTTTAATATCTACAAAAATAGGCAAATAATTCACGTTAACCTTGCTAATTTAAAAAATAAATTAGCATAACTATACTTCTCTAATGTTTACTAGATAAAATTCCGAATTGGAATGAATAGTTATTTAATGGAATAATCATAAAATTACTGATTATATGATGTGAATCATCATGAATATAATTATTGTTATATATATTTTATAATGTATTCAAGGAAAATGAATATTAAAAATAGTTAATCTATAAGCTTTATATATACACTAAGTATGCCGTATGCTTAGTAAATACAAAATTAATTTTTTTATTATATTAATATATATACGAAGATAAGAATCTTTTATATTATTTTAGAGTGATAATATATAGTTATTCATTTTAAAAATATTAAAAATATACTACGTATAAAGATCATTTTTTAATTGGAAATAATTTAATTTAAATATTTTTATATTCATGTAAACCACATTCTCGCTTTAATCCAAAAAAACGTGTTTCTTCTTCATTCATGCCAGGTTTCCATTGTTTCGTAGTATGTGTATCGCCTACCGATAAATAACCTTTTTCCCATAGCGGATGATATTTAAGCTTATAATATTTAATATACTGATGTACTTGGTGATTATTCCAATCAACAATTGGTAATACTTTAAAAACATCTTTTTGAATATCTAATATTTTTAATTTAGAACGGCTATTAGATTGATAACGACGTAATCCTGCAAACCAAGTTTGAGCTTTTAATTTTTTTAATGCTTTCTTCATTGGCTCTACTTTATTAATTTTATTATATTGTTCAATTCCTTTTATACCTTGTTCCCATAATTTACCATAACGTATTTCTTGCCAAGTAGGAGAAAGTTTCGCACGAAATACATGTAAATTTAAATTAAACTGATTTGTTAGTTCATCAATAAAACGGTAAGTTTCTGGAAAAAGATAACCGGTATCTATTAGTATTACGGGAATATTTGGATCTTGTTTCGTCACCATATGAAGTAAAACTGATGACTGAATACCAAAACTAGAAGATAGGACAAAAACACCTGATAATTTTTTCAATGCCCAACTTATGCGTTCTTCTGCTGAATACTTTTCTAATTCAATATTAAATTGAGATATCTTTTCCATACAATCAATGCCTGATAAATTATTAAGTGATGAAAAATTAATTAATTTCATATTACCTCTTCATTCCAAAAATCATAAACGGGATTAACTACAGCTTTAACAATACCTGTCCGAATAACAAAGTCACCAAAATCTTCTGCAGAATTACGTTTTTGAGCCCAATCAGCAATTAGCTGATCAATATTACTAAGAATTTCATTCTCTTGAATATTTTCACGATACATCCGTGGAATACGAGTGCCTATACGATTACCGCCAATATATAAGTTATAATATCCTAACGCTTTGCCTACTAATCCTAATTCTGCTAACATAGCACGACCACATCCGTTAGGACAGCCAGTAATACGGAATACTATATATTCTTTATCTAATCCATGTTTATGCATTATTTTTTCAATTTTTGTTACAAAAAATGATAATAAACGTTCAGCTTCAGCCATTGCTAATGGACAAGTAGGAAAAGATACGCATGCCATAGAGTTTTCACGTTGAGATGTTATTGTTTTTATAAGACCATACTTGTAAGCAATATTTTCAATTTTGATTTTGTGATACTCAGGAACATTAGCAATAATTAAATTTTGATTAGCAGTTATACGAAACTCACCTTCATGTACTGAAGCAATTTCAGCAATGCCACTTTTAAGAAGACAGCCATTTAAATCATCTAATAAGCGACCATTTTCTATAAACAAAGTTAAATTCCATTTGTTATTATCAATATTTTTTATCCAACCAATACGATCACTACGAGTAGTAAACTCATAAGGATAAATTGCTTTAAATTTTATTCCAGAACGTTTTTCTACTTCAAGTTTAAATACTTCTATTCCTACACGCTCTAATGTATATTTAGTTTTAGCATTTTTACGATTAGTACGATTACCCCAATCACGTTGTATAGTTAATACAGCAGAGGCTACATCTAAAAGTTTATTTAATGGAAAAAAACCAAACTCACTAGCAGTGCGTGCATAAGTCATTTTATTACCATGTTCAATTGATAATCCACCACCTACAAGTAAATTAAAACCGATTAAATTATTGTTTTCTATAATGGCAATAAAATTAAGATCGTTCGCATGTAAATCAACATCATTATACGGAGGTATTGCTATTGATATTTTAAATTTACGTGGTAAATAAGTGTTACCGAGTATAGGTTCTTTATCAATACATTTAGTTTTTTTTTCATCCCACCAAATTTCAGCATACGCACGGGTTTGCGGTAAAAAATATTCAGAAATTTTTTTTGTTAACTTATAGATCTCTTCATATAGTTGTGCTGAAATAGGATTTGAAGTACAAATTATATTTCGATTAACATCATTAGCTGTAGCTAATGAATCAAGACCTATTGAATGCAACATTTGGTGTGATAATTTCACATTTTTTTTTAAAATACCGTGAAATTGAAAAGTTTGACGATTAGTTAACCTAATACTACCATAAATAGTTTTATCAGTAGCAAATTTATTAATAGCTAACCACTGCTTTGGCGTGATTAATCCAGCTGGCAAACGACAACGTAACATCATAGAATATCGTGGTTCAAGTTTTTGATCAGCACGTTCTAATCGAATATCTCGATCGTCTTGTTGATACATACCGTGAAAACGGATTAATGAAAAATTATCCCCAGTAAATCCGCCGGTTAAATCATTATTTAAATCGTCAATAATAGTACCACGTAAATAATTACTTTGTTTTTTTAGACGTTCTTCATCAGATAGTTCGCCTTTAACAATTAGTAGTTCCGAAGATATTTTATTCATTCAATAAACATCTCTTTGATAACGGCGCTCAACGCGCAAATCATTTAAAAAGTCATTAGATGTATGATTATTCATATTACCATATTTAATCAATATATCTAATAATGCTTGTTCAACCTCTTTTGCCATGTTATTAATAGCACCACAAACATAAAGATAAGCTCCATCTTGAATCCATTTCCATATTTCTTTTCCTTTTAAACGTATTTTATCTTGTATATAAATCTTTTTATTTTGGTCACGTGACCAAGCAAGGTCTATATTAGTTAATAAACCTTTTTTAAAATATCTTTGCCATTCTATTTGATAAAGAAAATCCTCTAAAAAATGAGGATTTCCAAAAAAAAGCCAGTTTTTACCATTTGCACCATCGTTATCCCTTTGTTGCATAAATGCACGAAATGGTGCTATACCTGTACCTGATGCAATCATAATTATTGAAGAATTAGGATTAAGAGGTAAACGAAAATTATTATTTTGCTGTATAAAAAGACGAATTGAATCGTCTTCTTTAATACGATCAATTAACCATGTAGATGCACCTCCACCACGTATATATCCATCTATTTTGTAACGTACAGCACTTACTGTTATATGCACTTCACTATCAGTCTCAAGCTGAGATGATGATATAGAATAAAAACGTGGAGTTAATGGTCGTAATAAACTGATTAATTGACTAGCTTTCATTGTAGTCGGAAATTTACGTATCATATCTACAATTGGAAAATTTTGTGCGTAAGTTTTTAACTTTATATGATCACTAGTTAAGGTAGTTAAAAATTTGTTACACGAAATAACAGCATAATTTTTTATTATAAGTGGCGTATTAACAGTTAATTCAAAATATTTTTGTAAAGAATCTTTTAAAGTTAAATTTTGACCGTATACTTCAACTATTTCGTCTCCATTTAAACATACAAGTTCCATGAGTTCTTTTATTAGTTCTATATCATTTTCATACCAAATACCAACCGCATCACCTGGTTTATAATGTAAACCAGAAGTACCTAAATCTATCTCTATATGGTGTATGTCTTTATTAGAATAACGTCCAGTAATTTTTTGATTTACAATAACTTTAGCTATTAACGGATTTTCTTTAGTATATAAAGAACAGTTTATTTTATCGACGTTTAAGCTATCACTAGTTGTTATCATATTAGGAATAATAGAAGATTCTCTTAATAATCGATTTTTTAAAATTTTTGTTATTTGTTTTCTCCAAGTACTAGCTTGTTTATCATAATCCAAATCAGCATCAACACGATCTAATAAACGTTCAGCTCCGAGTGTTGCAAAACAAAGATCAAAGTCTTGCCCAGCTTTACTAAAAAATTTATATGAAGCATCTCCGAGACCGAAAATAGCAAAAAGCGTATTTTTAAATTTTGGGGCTCTTTTCGACATTAAAAATTTATATAAAGATAATGCTTCTTCTGGCGGTTCACCTTCACCTTGGGTAGATGTCACCAATAATATTATCTTTTCTTGATTAATTTTTTTATAATTATAATTGCCAGCATTTATTAAATTAACTTTTAATTTAGCCATTAGAAGATCATTATATAATTGCTCTGCAATACGACGTGCATTACCAGTTTGTGAAGCAGAAATTAACGTAATGATTGGTATTGTTTGATCTGGTAATTTAACTAAATTAGTTGGAATATGATTATTCCCTATACCCCAAAAATAACCAGAAAGCCAAGCCAATTGATTAGTATCAAAATCTATTATTACCTCTTTTAAACGTGCTAGTTGTTCAGAAGTAAGAGGAAACAATAAATTTACATTTAATGGTGGTTGAGTGCTCATTCCTTTAAAAATTCCAGATTAGCAGTCTAAATAATTCATTGATAGCAAATAAATAAGAAGAATAGATTACTGCCTTATATCTTAGTGATGAAAATAAAGCTTATGTATAATAAATAACTAAAATGACTAACTAATTTTTATATAAATTTAACTATTAAATTTTGTAAAGAAGTAATATCATTATTTTGATAACACACAGTGATAAATAATTTTATTTTGTATAAAAAAATAAAAATGCCTATAACATTATTTAAAGAATTTCAATTTGAAGCAGCTCATCGCTTAATTAATTTACCGAAAGAACATAAATGTAGCCGTTTACATGGCCATTCTTTTAAAGTTCGGCTTGAAGTTACTGGTTCTATTAATCCTCATAATGGATGGATAATGGATTTTGCTGAAATACAGACAGCATTTAAACCAATTTATGATAGTTTAGATCATCATTATCTCAATGAGATTAATGGTTTAGAAAATCCAACTAGTGAACTTTTAGCGAAGTGGATTTGGAAAAAAATAAAACCTATATTACCGGGATTAACATCAGTTATTATTAAAGAAACTTGTACCTCTGGATGTATTTATCAAGGTTAAATTTTACTTATTAATAAAGAATATAATTTAAGATATAATAATAAAATTATGAGCTAATTAATATTTAAATATTTATGTGATTGTATTGAAAAGCGCCAATTACGCTCAAGACAAGTTTTAATACATAATTTAGTTGCAAAATGACTTTTATTAATCGGTTGTAATACTATTACACGTTTTTTTTGATCTTTCAATTCTGATAATAACATTTCCAATACTTCAATATCACGAAAACGTGCTACTGGATGTTTAATTTCATCCGCTCGCTTCAATACTTGTTGTAAAACACTATACTTATTACAAATATTAACTTTCGGTGAAACAGTTACCCATGTTTTTTCTGAGCAATTAATTTCATGAGTTCCGCTAGTTTCAACCTGACAAACAAAACCTAATTTTTCCAGTTTATAAGTTAAAGGACGTAGGTCATATATAGCTGGTTCACCACCCGTAATAACAATATGATATGTATTCCAATTTTGGCTATGAATAGTCTTTATTAACATTGATACATCGATATTAGACCAAGTATTACTTACTACTTTTTTCTTTATGATATTATCTAATGAAGTCTCCATTTGATCTAATTTTTCCCAAGTATATTTAGTATCACACCAGCTACAACGTATCGGGCATCCTTGTAAACGAATGAATATAGCTGGAATACCTGTATAAATACCTTCACCTTGTAGTGTCTGAAATATTTCATTAATTGGATAGAACATTTACTTAGCTAATCTTCATATTTTTAAGACGGAAATAATATTTTTTTAAAAAAAACAATTAATTGCTCAAAAAATAATATTTATAATTTTAAAATCAATTAAAACCTATTTTTTACTTCTTTTAAACCATGGAAAAGTGCTTTTTTACCTAAAGCTTCTTCGATACGAATTAATTGGTTATATTTAGCAACACGTTCAGAGCGACTCATAGAACCAGTTTTAATTTGACCAGCTTGTGTACCTACTGCTAAATCAGCTATAGTAGCATCTTCAGTTTCTCCTGAACGATGTGAAATCACTACTGTATAATTTGCATTTTTAGCTAATTTAATTGCTTCTAATGTTTCAGTTAAAGAACCAATTTGGTTATATTTAATTAATACAGAGTTAGCAATACCTTTTTCAATACCTTTTTTTATAATCTTAGAATTTGTTACAAATAAATCGTCTCCTACTAACTGAATTTTATTACCTAAAATTTTTGTTTGATAAATAAAACCATCCCAATCATTTTCATCTAAACCATCTTCAATTGAAATAATTGGATATTGTATGGTAAGATTTTCTAAATAATGAGTCAATTCTTTAGAAGTAAATACTTTACCTTCTCCTGATAAGATGTATTGATTATCATGATAAAATTCAGAAGCTGCACAGTCTAAAGCAAAAGTAATGTCTTTACCTAGTTCATAACCAGCTTTTTTTATTGCTTCAGAAATTATGAATAGTGCTTCAGAGTTAGATTTCAAATTTGGTGCGTATCCACCTTCATCACCTACTGCAGTACTAAGACCCTTTTTTTTCAAAACTATTGCTAAATAATGAAAAATTTCAGAACCTATACGAATTGCTTCTTTTAAAGTTTTTGCACCAACTGGTTGAATCATAAACTCTTGAATATCAATATTATTATCAGCATGCCTCCCGCCATTAATAATATTCATCATAGGCAATGGCATAGAGTATTTCCCAGGAGTACCATTTAGTTCAGCGATGTGTGCATATAATGGCAAATATTTAGAAGCAGCTGCTGCTTTAGCTACTGCTAAAGAAATAGCTAAAATAGCATTTGTACCAAAATTAGATTTATTATCTGTACCATCTAATTCAATCATAAGTTTATCAATATTATATTGATCTATAGCTTCTTTTCCTCTTAATAACTGTGCAATAGGACCATTGACAGCAGAAACTGCTTTTATTACTCCTCTGCCTAAAAAACGGGAATTATTACCATCACGTAATTCTAGTGATTCGCGAGATCCAGTAGATGTACCTGATGGTGCAGCAGCTAAACCGACAAAGCCACCCTCTAAATGAACTTCTGCTTCTACAGTAGGATTACCTCGAGAATCAATAATTTCTCGACCAATAACTTTTATGATTTTAGACATATAATTACCTAATTAAATTACAAAAAAAAAAATTAAAAAAAATTACAAGAAATAGAGTATAATTTTTTTATAGATTTAATTATATTAAAGTTTTGTTAAACATCTTTGATGATATTCTTGTGCTGCTTTAATAAAATCAGTAAATAATGGATGACCATCACGAGGAGTTGACGTAAATTCTGGATGAAATTGACATGCTACAAACCAAGGGTGGTTTGGAATCTCAATTATTTCAACTAATAAATTATCTTCAGAACGACCAGAAATAAGTAAACCAGCCGCTTCAATCTGTTTTAATAATAAATTATTAACTTCATAACGGTGACGATGACGTTCAATGATAAGATCAGACCCATATAAATAATGAGCTTTACTATTTATAATTAATTGACATTGCTGAGCACCCAAACGCATTGTACCACCTAAATTGCTATATTCATTACGCTGTTCTATATTACCGTTTTCATCTCGCCATTCAGTAATCATAGCAATTATTGGATATTTACAATTCGGCATAAATTCTGTAGAATTAGCATCTTCCAATCCAACAACATTACGAGCAAATTCTATTAAAGCTACCTGCATACCAAGACAAATCCCAAAATAAGGTATGTTATTTTCACGAGCATATTGTACAGTTATAATTTTGCCTTTTATTCCTCGTTGTCCAAATCCACCAGGAATTAAAATAGCTTCTAAATCTTTTAATACTTCAATACCATTTAATTCAATATCTTGTGCATCAATTAATTTAATGCTTACGGTTAGTCGATTCTTTAAACCACCATGTTTAAGCGCTTCAATTACAGATTTATACGCATCTGGTAATTCTATATATTTACCGATTATACCAATAATAACTTTACCTACGGGATTAGCCTCTTCATAAATTACTTCTTCCCATTCCGATAAATTTGCTTCTGGAAGAATAAGATTAAAATGATTACAAATATAATCATCTAATCTTTGCGATTTAAGTAAAAATGGAATTTCATAAATAGAATTTACGTTTTTTAAAGAAATAACTGCTTTCTCTAAAACATTACAAAATAATGCAATTTTTGTACGTTCGTTTGTTGGTACTGTACGATCAGAACGACAAATTAAAACATCTGGTTGAATTCCAATCGATAATAATTCTTTTACCGAACGTTGAGTTGGCTTAGTTTTTAATTCACCAGTTGAAGACATATAAGGAACCAATGTTAAATGTATGTATATAGTATGGTTACGGTTAATATCAACAGCTATTTGACGAATTGCTTCAAGAAATGGTAATGATTCTATATCTCCTACTGTACCGCCGATTTCTACTAAAACTACATCATGACCTTCACCGCCTCTAAAAATACGTTCTTTAATAGCATTAGTAATGTGTGGGATTACTTGAATAGTAGCTCCAAGATAATCACCTCTACGTTCTTTCTGCAGTACTTCTGAATAGATTTTACCGGTAGTAAAATTATTATTACGTGACATTTTAGTTCTAATAAAACGCTCATAATGACCTAAATCTAAATCAGTTTCAGCTCCATCATCTGTAACGAATACTTCACCATGTTGTGTTGGATTAATAGTACCAGGATCAACATTAATATATGGGTCAAGCTTTATTATAGTTACATTTAAACCACGTGCTTCGAGGATAGTTGCGAGGGAAGCTGCAGTAATTCCTTTCCCTAAAGAAGAAACAACACCTCCAGTTACAAAAATATAATTTGTTGTCATGCTTAACCTGAAGTTGTAGATTTAAAACGATGTAAAATAAAAGCGAGGATTAACTAACATAACAAAAGTTATAATGAACTATAAATAAAATAATAAATAGATATTATTAAATTAAGCAAAAATTCAAGTACTTCATGTTGTATCCAAGAATTTATTTCTGATTAAATAACTTTTTAAATGCAAGTTTATTATATTTATCAATTAAATATTAATGAAATAAATGAAATTCATATTTTAAGAATTATTCATTTAAAGAATAAATAATGACAATTATTATCACTTATATAAGTCTTTAAGTATAAAAGATATTTATTGATTATCAATAATTATTTTAAAGAATTGATAAAATATCATAAATGACCAATGATAAACCCTTTCTTGAATTTATTAATTATATACTTTTAATAAATTTAATTAAATATATAATTAACAGTATATAAAAATTTTGAATTTTATTCAAATAATTATAAAGAGTATAATACTCCATGCTTATTTTGTTCAGTTTTTATGTAATATGATAAGGAATTGAATATAGTATTTTAAAATAAATAACTATATACTTCTTAATAACTTACTTTTATTGAATATTTCTTTTTCCCAATTAATTAATTTATGTAACCATGTAATAGATTTTTCATATTCAATAATTTCAATACTGCGAAAGTGATTACAATATATTGGCATTTTTTTATATTTCCAATGTGCAGCTAACCCTAATTCAGCAGTCTTATGCATTTGATATGTGCGAATTTGAATCTCTACAGCTTTTCCTTGTGGCCCTAATACCACAGTATGGATTGACTGGTAACCGTTTGGTTTTGGATTCTCAATATAATCATCAAATTCATTTGGAAGATGGCAATAAAGTGCATGTACAGTACTTAATACTCCATAACAATCTTGGATGTGTTCAGCAACAATACGCACTGCAAGTAAATCAAATAATTCATTAAAGGTAATCAATTTTCTCTGCATTTTAAGCCATATACTATAAATATGTTTTGGACGACCATATACTGATGCACGTACTCCATGTTTTTTGATTTTCTTACTTAAAGAAGTAACAAAATTTGTAATGTATTGTTCTCTTTCAATACGACGTTCATCTAAAAGATGTGCTATATATTTATATTCATAAGGATATAAATAACGAAAACAATAATCTTCAATCTCCCATTTCACTTTACTGATACCAAAACGATGAGTAAGTAGAGCATAAATATTAATACTTTCTTTAGCTGCAAGTACATTTGTACGTTCATTTGCATCTTTTAATTAACGTAAATACTAATACGTCGATCAAACTTCATTATACCATGAACATTTTTAATCATTGCTAATAGCAGCATACGGCGAAAGTTACATAAAACTTGTTTTGAACTAATATGACTATTATTCATTAATTTTAATGGATATATATTATCCATGCTTTTTATTTCATTAAATAGAGATACAATACATTTACTAAAATATTTTTCTAAATTATTTTTATTTATCACTTTTGCATGTACTAATGGTATTGCAGGTTATAGGCTATGGATATTTGTAGTAAGCATGGTTAGGATCTCTACCATTTCAATACCGCGCCATCTTAATAAGAGATATTATTGATGATATCATTGATAATAATCATTATTTTCATTATAGAAAAATATAAAAATTTACTAATATTTGATTAGATTATTGACTATTCATATCTAAACGATCAATCCATTCTTCAGGTACAAAATTTATTATTATATTGAAATATATTGTTTTGACTACAACCATGTCTTCTCCTACTACCATAGAAATTTGAACATAAAATATTTTCTTGAATAAAACCATGGACTTGAAATGGCTGGTTTATAGGAAAATATTGAGCGTTACTACTTTTTAAGTATTAAGATAACTGCTAAACAATAGCATGGACTGCTTATTTTAATACATATAAGTATTTTTAGTTATGAATATAAAAACCTTTTACTTAAAACAACATATCATTACCTTTTATAGTTTACATATAAAGATTTTTCTTTTACTTTTTAGTTAAAAATAATCCGTATAACTATCATTATTTTTTAAATAATTTACATATTTCCTTTATAAAATTCGTATAAAGTTAATTTAAGGATAATTTATTGCTTTTTAAAAATTAAATATTAGTTGAAAAAAATATAATATTAAATTATTAATTATTTATTAACATAGTTTTCATTTAATTTATTTATTATAAAAAATGTATAATTTTTCAATTTTTTTATATTTTAAAAATTAACTTACTTTTGAATAACTTTTATCATAAAATTAGTATAACAAAAAATACATAAATAATTTAAATTAGTTATTAAACAAATAGTAAACCATTTTAATTAATTTTAATAATTAGTATAAAAATACTAAAATTAATTTTTTTTAATGGATTTTAAATAGAAATAGATTTCTAAAATCTATATATAAGAAATTTTTTATTGATTATAAAAATATGGATAGTTAACTAACTAATAAAATCTATAAAAAATATTTTATATAACAGTATATTATACTTTGATATATTTATTGTTAGAATTTTACTATTTTTTTTAATATATTTGTGAAATATTTCTATTTAAATGAAGTAAATAGAAATATATTCTGATAAATTAATCAATTTTAAATAAATAAATTTTTATTACATAATAAAATAACCTAAAATTTTTAAAAAAAATTTAAATAATGAACTAATTAAATAATAAAATTAAATATTTAATTATAAATAATTTATTATTTTTTTAAAACATATGACTGATTACTTTAAAAGTAAATCTGAATTAATAAATTTAATTCCTAGAAATAGCTAAAAACAATTTATTGGTATTTTATGGATGATAAAAACTGGACTCACAAATTAAGTAACTTAAGTATTCTACATGAATCTAAAACTATTTATAAAACTTACTATAATAAAATGTTACTACAATCAATACCTCGTTGTTTAAATCGTGACATAATTGGTATATCTTTAGATTGCTTACCATTCCATGGTGCTGATATTTGGACATTGTATGAAGTATCTTGGTTAAATATTAAAGGTATACCTCAAGTGGCTATAGGACAAATAATATTCGCTACAGATACTAAAAATATAATAGAATCTAAAAGTTTGAAATTATATCTTAATAGTTTTAATCAAACTGTATTTGTTAATTGGAATGCAATAAAACAAAAATTAGAAAATGATCTAACTAACTTCGTTTGTGGAAATGTAAAAGTTCAGTTATTTCATTTAGATGAACCTCAGTTAAAATCAATAGGATATTTATCAGGATATTTAATTGATAATCAAGATATTAGTATTAATACTTATAATCTTAATTCAAATTATTTATTTCAATCTACCAATAATAATAAACATGTTGAAGAAACTCTTATTAGTCATTTATTAAAATCCAATTGTTTAATTACTAATCAGCCTGATTGGGGTTCTATAATGATACGTTATAAAGGTCCGCATATTAATCATGAATCATTATTGCGTTATTTAATTTCATTTAGAAAACATAATGACTTTCATGAACATTGTGTCGAACGTATTTTTACTGATATTCAATGTTTTTGTCATCCTAAAGAATTAACTGTTTATGCCAGATATACACGTCGTGGCGGCATTGATATCAATCCATGGCGTAGTAATGTATCTTTTTCTCCAAATTATTCTCGTTTGATACGACAATAAATATTTTAATAGTTGTTAATTGATTAAATTTTAATTATTTAAAATAATTAAATATAACTATTAATACTTTTAAATAAGTTTTTTGATTAATGAAATTATTAATAGAAAAACTTATTTAAAAAATATACTTCTCTCTTTTATTTATATAAAAAGAACCTATTAACATTAAAGACCAAGAAATAAGCAAAAACACTCCTCCTATTGGAGTAATGAAAGAAAAAAAATTTAAATGTAATAAGACCAAACCATAAATACTACCGCTAAAAAGTATAATACCAAAAATCATTACTGCACCACTCCAATAAAACCACATGTTGGTCTGTTTCAATATCGTAGATCCTATCCCAATAATAGCTAACGTATGATAAGCTTGATATTCAATACCAGTATGAAGATAAGACATATCAGTAAGATTTAGCGATTTAACAAAAACATGTTCTTTAAATGCACTAAGTATCACTAATAAAAACCCGCTAAAAGAAACAAAAATAAACATAGCACGACTAGACATTGAATCCTCACATTCTTTCATATGTTATATTATTAACTATGTAGTATTTAACTTAATTAAAATAAAAATATTATTTTTATTGATATAAATTCGATTTAATATATCTTAATTAATTGCTTTTTTAAAATAAGCATGAATATTGGTTGCCTATTATTTTTACTTTGTTTATTTCTCATTTATTATAGGTATATAAAAAATATAAGATTAACTTTTTATAAATTAATTCTTTGATTCTTATCATATAAGGTTTTTAATAATAGTTATACATAAATAATATATTATTTAACTATTAATTAATATATGATACTAATTAAGTTAAGCTAATATCTAACTCTATCGTAATAGCAAAAAAAATAATGACCAAAAGCTATCTTGAGGCTTTATTTATTATTAAGTAATAGAACTTCATTTATATAATAGATTAGTTTCTAAAACTATTCACTTATTTTAAATAATATTCAAATTTACCAAAGTAGTACTTTTTTATTAATAGAATATCTTTAGTTTATATTTAAGTTAAAAGCATTAATTATTTTAAAATACTTTTCTATAGTACTATTAATTTTATCTACTATTCTGTTCTAAATTTAAAAAATAATTGACTATCTTTTAAAATAAGATGTCCTTATGAATTAAAATTCATATAATAAAATTATATATAAATAAATCATTATATGCAATAATATAATGTTCAACTATTATATTATTAATTATAAATTCAAAAAAGCTTAACTATTTTTCTTTCTATATTAATAGAAGTATTTAATAAATTAAATATTAAAACTTATTTAACCATATATAATTTACTTCAAACTATTAAAGTATAATATTTTTAAAATGAAATTTTTTACAGATAATTATTAATATTTTTTATTTGATATATCATTTTAGACTAAACTAAAAAAAATAAATTTGATTTATATTAAAAAAAATATTAAAATCAAAATATTTAATATAAGTAAATTACTAATTTAAGCTTATTAAGCTAAAAATTATCTAAATCTAAAAATATTTCTTTATTTATTAATATAATCACATATCAAATTTAATATATTTAATTAAGATAAATACCTTACTTTTAATTTAATAAATAAAGCAAAAGTATATATTATAGTGTATACCTATTGTATATATTACAATAATATACTTATTTAAATAAGACACTTAAGCATAGAATTTTCTAATTCTCTTAATATTAAAGGTATAATTCTTTTTTACATAAAAATTATAATAATATAATTTTTATTATTTTATTTTAATACATAAGAAACATAAAAATAATAACGATTAAAATATATAGTTCTTTATTATTCATCTAAGCATACAACTTACAAATTCATACATTGTTATAAAACATAAGATTCATAAATGGAGGGTATTTATGAAGGAACGTCGTACTGAATTAGTTCAAAGTATTCGTCATACTGTTCCTTATATTAATGCTCATCGTAATAAAATATTTGTAATTATGCTTGGAGGAGAAGCTATAGAACATAAAAATTTCTCTAGTATTATCAATGATATTAGCTTATTACATAGTCTTGGAATCCGTCTTGTTGTAGTATATGGAGCACGTCCACAAATTAATAATATTCTAGTACAAAAAAATATCAAAACTATATATCATAAATATATACGAGTTACTGATGCCCAATTACTAGAATTAATCAAACAAGAAGCTGGACGTTTACAATTAGATATTACTGCTCGATTGTCAATGAGTCTTAATAACACACCTTTACAAGGGATAAATATCAATGTAGTAAGCGGTAATTTTATTATTGCTCAGCCTTTAGGAATTGATAATGGTATTGATTACTGTCATAGTGGTCGAATTCGTCGTATTGATCAAAAAGCAATACATAAACAATTAGATAATGGCGCTATTGTATTATTAGGTCCTATAGCAGGATCGGTAACAGGTGAAAGTTTCAATCTAACTTCAGAAGAAATAGCAACTCAATTAGCAATTGCACTTAAAGCTGAAAAAATGATTGGTTTTTGTTCAGAACAAGGAGTTATTAACTATGACAGTCAAATTATTTCTGAGCTATTTTCAGATGAAGTGCAACTATATATTAACAAAATAGAACATAAAGACGACTTTTCAGCTACTGTTTGCTTCTTAAAAGGTGCAGTAAAAGCTTGTAAAAACGGCGTACGGCGCATCCATCTTATTAGCTATCAAAAAGATGGTGCATTATTACAGGAATTATTTTCTCGTGATGGTATTGGTACACAAATTGTCATGGAATCATCTGAACAAATTCGACGTGCTAATATTAATGATATTGGTAGTATTTTAAATCTTATTCGTCCATTAGAACTTCAAGGAATTTTAGTACGGCGTTCTCGAGAGCAACTAGAAATGGAAATCCATAATTTCACGATTATAAAACAAGATAATTTAACTATTGCTTGTGCAGCACTTTATCCTTTTTTAGATGAAAAAATTGGTGAAATGGCATGCTTAGCAGTACATCCTGATTATCGAAATTCATCACGTGGTGAATTATTATTAGAAAATATATCATTACAAGCTCGCCAAATAGGTTTAAGAAAGTTATTTGTTTTAACAACAAGTAGCATTCATTGGTTTCAAGAACATGGCTTTACTCCTGTAAATGTTGAATTATTACCTGAAAGTAAAAAGAAAATGTATAATTATCAACGACGTTCAAAAGTATTAATGATAGATTTATATTAGAAATTTTAAAATATAAATAATTTTCTTTATAAATAACCTTCCTTTAAGTCTAGTTAAGTAAATCTTGAACTTATTTATTATCTTTAACTTTTAGTTAATCTTTTTAATAATCCACTACGCCGTCGAGCACTACGATGAATTGCAAAGTTAAGTATGTCATTAGCACTATAAAAAGTTAACTTTTTACAAGCACAAGTAATTGCATTATAAATTAATTCTCGTGTTAATGAAGGTAAAAATGTCATCGGCATAACAAATGTAAGAAATTCGAATTCTAATCCTTGAGTTTTATATACAGTCATTGCCCAAGCGGTATCATGAGCAGGTAAATGACTTGGTAATACTGTTTTAATAGTACCATCTGATTGAAGAAAAAACACTCGTAATACATTTTGATAATCATAAAGAGTAATACCAATATCTCCGTTAAACAAACCAATTGCACTATGATTTTGTGTTACTAATATTGGTTTGCCGTGATACCAATAATTCTTATTATTGCAAGAAAATGGGATAAATCGTAATTGTATCAGTTTTTGCTCAATACAATAATTTAAATGATATACACCACACGATCCTTCATAAACAGCACACAATAATTGATATTTTCTAAAAGCATTAATGATTTTTATAGGTTCTGCATTATCAGCAACTAGGATTAGAAAATAATGATAATTTTTTACTATTTCTTCTATCATAACATTATAGTCATTACTGTTATTTAATGGTTTATATGTAACATCTGCAAATCCAGCGTACAAAATCGATTTAACTGATTTTAATATACCAGAATTAACTGCTAATGCTAGTTGACTAATACCAGAAGAAGTAGTATCAAAACTATACTCATTATGCCGTAAACAAATAATATCACGAATGATTAATGCCATTGGATTATCATCTTTGACGCTATGAACATCACAGCCTGTAAGCATATTCAATTGCATTGCACGTGAAGAACTGTAATCTACTTCATCGTAATAGAAAAGATCACTAAGTATTGCAGCACCAGTTTCAAATGAAATTAATTTATTTCGATCTCCAATAAAAATTACTTGTGCTTGCGGTGGTAAAGCATTTATTAAATTTACCATCATATTTAAATTAATGATTGAAGCATCATTTATTACTAAAACATCTAAATGTAATGGGTTATTAACATGATAGCGTAATCGCTGATTTTTTTGGTTTATTCCTAATAAATTAGGTAGTGTAATAGCTTCTATAGGAGCATAATTATGCTGACTATTATGTAAAAATAGATTACATGATGCTTGACTAAGTAATTTAGTTAAATTCAATGTCGATTTTATAGTAGGTGCTACTAATTGAATGCGCAACGTACCATTACTTAATAAAATTAATGCTTCTAATAGTTTTGTTATAATTTTAATTTTTTCATTACTAGCACTTACAGATATTACTGAAATTTTCTTAGTTAGCGCTACAGCAATAGCTACTTTAAACCAATTATCTAGTTTATTATTTCCAAATAATTTATCTAGTACTGAACGAATATGAATTGATTTGAAACATTGGGACATCATAGCTCTTGATTGAAAAAAAGTGACTATTTTACTTTCATATTGCCAAAAACGATGTAAATAGAGACGATCTTCTACTAGAATAATTGGCGCTACCTTCTCTTTTGTACTCAATGCTGACCACTCTTGCAATAAAAAAGTCCAATTTTGTGGATTACCTGCTGTATTCCATATAACTTTAGCTAAGTTAGGATAACTTCCATTAAAAAGAAAATCAGGATTTAATTCTGATAATGCTAAATAAATGTGTCCTTTTCCAACTTCAGAACTAAGACAAGCTGTTACTAAAAGTTGTACTGGATGATTATTATCTGCTAATAATTGAGCTAATTGTATATCTAAGAAGCGTAATAAACCTAATTTTACTGCTTGAGTAAGTAATTTTACCATACTACTCATCTCTACTCCATACTATGGCTATTCAATAAATTATCTAATTTTGATATACAATTAAATGTCGGTCTTATATAAAAAATACCATTACTAAATGAATTAACATTTATCCCACGCAAAAATAAATAAAAAACACCACCAAAATGTTCTTCGTAATTATAATTAGGCATACGGTACTTTAAATAACGATGCAAGGCTAATGTATACAATTGGTATTGTAAATCATAGCGATGAGTAATCATTGATTTTCTCATGGCTGATAGGTTATATGAATTAAGTTCACTTCCCAACCAATTAGACTTATAATCTAAAATATAATATTTATTATGCCAACGAAATACTAAATCAATACAACCCTTTAACATACCATAAATTTTTGGAATATTTAATATAGGTCCTTCAGCTGATAATGAATCATTATATCGCATTATCTCATCTAATTTTTGAACTTCTAACAAATGATTTATAGGAAAATAAAAGGTCATCTCTATTAATCTATTATTAGGAGATAATTCAAAAAGTTTTATTCCTTCTTTATTTAATTGAACATTCAAAACATTAGTAACCCATTGGTTTAACATTGGTTGCCAACTTAAAGAATAACCATTTCTAGATAGATGCTCTGATAATTCATGTTTTGAAGGGGAATGCATAAAATCTAGAGATTGAAATATTTCATGTAAAAAAATGCCTGATTTTACACCACGTGGAAAATCATGAGGAGTTAATGATTCTATTTTATATTCATTCTGTTCAATATTAGATTTTTTTCTAACAAATTCTAAACCAAAATTTGGTATTGTATCAGATATATTATAAGTATTTTGATGATATAAGCTAGTATAGCTACTAATACACCATGAATCTGTAAGCTTACGTGTAACTTTACGAGCATTTAATAAAGGATTATCATAATGAGATGAATGATTATCATAAATAGTCTTTACTTTCCAATGTTGCACATTTAATTTCTGAGAAGATACTACATCTATACCTGTATTCTTAATATTTTCCAATATTTTAATTAATTGTTGTTCTGTCGCTGCTTTGCCACGTTGTAGTAGATATCCTAGTGCACTTTTATGAAAATCAGTTTTATTATTCTTTTTAATTGTATTTTGAAAATATGGTATAATACCTACACTACAATGGTAAATTGAACGTGTTAAAGCTACATATAGTAAACGTAAATCTTCTGATAATTTTTCTTGTTGAGCTAAATTAAGAATATCATTACTAGCATTTAAATCTATAATAGAATTAAAATATTTACGATCATGATATAGAACGATATCTGTATTTATTTCTCGAAATCCAGTAGCGAAAGGAAACCAAACTAGTGGATATTGAAGGCCTTTGGCTTTATAAATAGTAACTATCTTAATTAAATTAATATTATTTTCTGAACGTAACTGTTGTTGATTCACTGATTTGTTATTTTCATTGTTATTTTCATTTATACATAATGATATCTGTCTAGATAAATAACGTACTAATGCATGTAAACTATTCATTTTTATTGAAGCTTCTTGTAATAATTCTCCTAAATGAAGTAAATTGATTAATCGACGTTCAATATTTCTAAATGCTGAAGTTTCTTCTGCTAATTGATGATCTTGAATAATAGTATGAATCATTGGTAGTATACCATGCTTTTCCCAAACTAAACGCCAACGAGTAAACATGTCTACTATTTTATGCCAAGTACACTGATTTTTATACGAAATTAAATTATCAATTTGCAGAGCGTTAAAAGCCAAAAGCGAAGTTGCTAATGCAGTACGTAAAATAGTTCCTTGCTCTGGTTCCAATACTGCTTGTAATAACCAAAGTAATTCACGAGCTTCTGTTACCATATAAATAGTATCACTATTAGAAAGATACACAGATGGAATATTAACTTGATTCAATGCATCACGTATTAAGTTAGCTTCACTACGATTTCGTACTAGTACAGTAATATCTGATGCTTGAATAGGTCGCAATGTTGGAATTTTACCTAACAATGCTTGTTTTTGGTTACCGGAATGTATCCAATAACTAATATCTAAAGCACATTTTTGTGCTATGAAATTTTGGTGTTCATTAAAAGTTAATTTATGATCTGAATGTAACCAGAAACGTAATGCTGGCTGTAGACAATTTTTAAATTTTAAAGTTAATAAATGATTTGCTTTTGTAAATTTTACTGAACAAAAAGGAATATCTTTAAAGAGAAACGGCATCTCTACTTGAGAAAATAAAGTATTAATGCTATCGATCATCATTGCTGAAGATCGCCAATTAGTACCCAACGTATAATGTTTTTTTATTTCATTACGCGCTTTAATATAAGTAAAAACATCTGCACCACGAAAAGCATAGATGGCTTGTTTTGGATCTCCGATTAATAAGAGAATATGATCTCGTTGATTCATATATAACTTATGGAAAATACGATATTGAATTGGATCTGTATCTTGAAATTCATCAATAAGTGCTACTGGAAAGCGCATACGAATTGATTGTGCTAATTGATCTTTATTATCTTCTAGTTGAAGAGCCGCATCGAGCTTAATTAGTAAATCATCAAAACCTAATAACGCTCGAGATTCTTTTTCTTTTTGAACAGAATAACGCACATATTTTAATGCAAGAATAATCACTAAATCACGCAATGAAACTGCTTTTTTTAAAAATTGATCAATTTCTAAAAAAAATAAATGATATGGTGACACACCATTTTTTTTAGTTTTCTCTTGTAGTGCTTTTTGTCCAAATCGAAATAAGTTATTAGGTATGTCATAACTATTTGTTTCACTTTTAGCCCACTTTGAAATTTGATTGAACCATAGTAATAAATATTTATTACTATAACTACGTTTATCTATATCAGAATCACTTATTAAGGTAATTATTTGTTTACCTAATTTTAACCAATGTTGTTTAATATTTATAATATTAGACAAGTTATGATCGTGACGTAACTCCAATGTCTCGCCATCTTTAGGAATAATACTTAAAGTTGATAACTTTCCTTGAAGTAAAGGTTTTAGTGTAACAAATAACTGTTCAGGTCCTTTCCACTCATTAACAATTACTCGAATAATATCTTGTTTTAATGGGTAGCAATAATAGCGCCAAAAATCCGCAGTAGCTTGTTTTAATAATAATTCTTCATTTTCAATTAACTTATGTTTAAAAAATACTTTTGATTCAAAAGCATTAAAGTTAATCATGCGTTGACAAAAACCATGAATAGTAAAAATAGCAGCTTTATCTATTTGACTCTCAGCGATTAGTAGTAATGAAATTGCATCAGCAGTATTTGATATATATTTTAATAATTCCATTAACATTACATTATTAGAATATCCTCGAATACAAGCTAAACGTAATTCATGAATATTTTCACGAATACGCTCACGCAACTCTGAAGTCGCAGCTTCAGTAAAAGTTACTACTAAAATTTCTTCTATAGATAAGGGGCGAACATATGCATTTTCATTTCCTAATCTAAGAAGTAAACGTAAATATAATAAAACAATAGTAAAGGTTTTACCAGTACCAGCAGAAGCCTCAATCAAAAGTGAGCTACGTAATGGTAGTATAAACGGATTAAGAGATTCATATTGATGAATAATCATTGAGTTCATTATATATTTTCTCATTTAACTAAAGAATTAACTTAAAACACAAGTAAAATTATATATATGGTATATATAATGAAATGATTTATATAAACATTTATTAATTTTGCTACATTAGATTTTTTTAATATCAAGAATAATTATATTAATTAATTTTTTAATTTTCTATATTATTTAATTATTTACTCTATTATCTTGTTGTGTAAAAGAATATTTATAGAAATGTTTGATTAATAGCATTTATATTTCATTACTAGGTATGTGTTTAGAGCAGAAATTAATTAATTTAATTGAATTTATAATTATATGAACAAATCCGATTATTCTGTTCATATATGTAAAATTTATGATTAAAATTATATTTTTTGATTATAAATTTACAATTATATACATACTAATATTTTAATAAATTAATTATTAATATTAGCTAAGTATATTGGTAAATACCATTTACGAGCAGTATTGATGATATCATTTATAACACTCTGGGTAAGATTAGGTACTAAACGTTGTAAGTAAGGATTTATCATGCATTCACCTTTTATATTAGTGTTACCATGCCAAGCTTGTATAAGTTTGTTTATGGCTTTTTTCTGGGTTACTTCATCTTCTAATAACTGATACGATTTAAAATCAAAGCTAACATTTATCCAAGCACTACTAGATTTTTCTAATAACATCAATGGATTATTTAAACCATTTTGATAACCATTTATATATTCTTTAAATAAAGATAAAGCTTGCTCTCCTGATAATGCCTTAAAACGCCAACAGCTTTTTTTATATCCATAAATACGACTTTCACCTATACCACCTAGAATACAATATAATAAATGTTCCAACCATAGCATTAAACCATCATTTATATTAGTTAAGTTAGGCCGCCAACGCAACAAACCATCTGATTGAACATTAATTAACCAACCATTTAACCGTACATTATCTAATTGGAGATCAATTTCCCAATTTTCCGTCTCTTGATATTGATTAATAAAATGCATAGATATTTCTTTCATTTTTTCAATTTGAGTTTGCCAAAATAATTTACCAAATTCCCCGTAAGGCAAGTTACCGGCAGCGCGGTAATTTGCATAAAGTTGGTCAATATTTTTGTTAAGTAGCAATGCATTAAGTATTTGAACATTCATTTCATATCTTTCTAAGTTAGAAGGTATAAATGGTTCATTATTTAATAGTTCATTATTATCTATATTAAAATTAACGCCTAAGCGCTGATGAAACCAAGCTTTTAATGGATTCTGCCAAAATAGTAATAGTTGATCAAAAAATATTTTTTTTCTTTTTTGAGGAGCTAGAGGTTGAATAAAATCTGATTGAGGTAATCTTGTGCCATTTATTATCGGTATCCACTCAAAGGCAAAGCTCTGCCTAACTTGATTCGGATAGAAATTTTCTGCTTCAAAAGGCATGCGGCTATGTAATATTTGTATATGATTTCTTATATTCTGTTCACTAGTATCCATATCATATTTTTCATCGCCGGTTAAACAAAAACTTTGAGCAATATAATTGATGAGTTCTTTTATTAAAATAGATGGATAATTCTTACTATTATTCTGAATTGATTGACCAATATAACTAATATAAAATTGATGCTGAGCTGAAATTAAAGCTTCAAGAAATAAATAACAATCGTCATCACGACGGTTACGATCTCCTTTACGTACTTGCTGCTGCATTAAATTAAAACTAAATGTTGTCAATGCACGAGGATAAATATCATCATTCATACCTAATAGACAAACTACTTTAAAAGGAATTGAACGCATTGGTATAATAGTGCAAAAAGTAATTTGTCCTATAAGAAAATTCTGACTTAACTTATATTGATCAAGACGTTTGCTAAGTTCATCACTTAATAATGTTATAGCAATAGGATATTCATAGTTAGCTTGTATTCCTTCTTCAATAATCTGATTCCACTGTTTTTCTATTAATTGTAATGCTGGCGCACTTTCTAAATCATTACTAAAAAAAGTATCCATTAACTCACGGCATAATGGTTGCCAATCATTAAGATTTCGCTCATCTTTTAGTTTCATACGCCAAGTATCAAGACACGAAAGAAATTCCGCAAGATTACCAGCTAGTTCAGCTATAATCCCGTTTGCTTCGTCATAAGGGAAAATATCATTCCAAGCGCCATTACTACTTTCTAAAGCATAGCCTAGTAACATGCGTTGTAAGCCAAAACGCCACGTATGCTGTCCAGTAATTGGAAGTGATAAAGATTCTACACTAGTATCATCAAGACCCCAACGAATACCTGATTCCATTACCCAGCGCCTAAGTAAACGCAATCCTTTTTCATCTATTGAAAAGTGTTTCGATAATGTAGGTATTTCTAGTAATTCTAGAACCTCTTCAGAAGTAAAACGGCTATCAGGTAATTTTAAAAGGTTAAGTAATACTCGAATTATAGGATAAGTATAGCTTGCAGTACAATCTGAAATAGAAAATGGTAAATAACGCTCAGAAGGAGCACTAGAAAAAGTTGCTTGAATAAAGGGAGCATAGTTATCAATATCAGCTACCATAACAATAATATCACGAGGTTTTAAGTCAGGATCTTTTTCCATTAAAGATAAAATATGATCTTGCAAGACTTCTAATTCTCTTTGGATGCTATGACAAATATGTAAAGAAATCGATTTATCATCCCTATTAAGATTACGTTTTTTAAAATTATTAAATTCAATACCATTAACTTCTACAATAGCTTTATTATTTAAATTAAGTAAATCACTTTGTAAGTTATGTAATAAATTATCTTGTGGTATTTCGACAAAACCTTCAATATCATTAATTGACGATTCTAGACGGTTCAGTAAAAATATATTATCACTTCCTAACTTACCCCACGAAGATAACAAAGGATTAATAAATTGCTGTTCATGGAAATTTTTACACGTATTTGATAAAATAGATGGTGTTCGAACAACCTGACGTTTTTGTGCTTTTATCATTAAAGGATAATCTTGAATATCACCCCAATAATAACGGCATGGATTCATAAATAAATAATGAATATCAATATGTCGACCAAGTGCTTCTAATATTTGTAGGTAGATAGGAGGTAATGATGGAATACCACAAATAAATATACGTTTTGGTAAAGTTGGGGGTAAAAGATTTGTTTTTTCTAAAATTTGAATAAAATAAACATAAAAATTTGTAATATATTTTTTGTTAATTTCTTTAGAATCAATTAAATATTTCCATAGTTTAGCTTGCCATAACTGAGATTTATCTAATTTATCAATTAAGTTACCGCGTTCCCAATTTTTTAACCAATCAGAACGAAATAATACATATTTTTCAAATACTTCAGCAATACTAGAACTTAATTGATATAATTTACGTTTATCTTGATCTTTATGAAGGTATTGTTTTAAAGGTATAAAAGATGTATCATCTAATAATATCGGTAAACAATGCATTATTTTCCAAGTTATATGAGATTTATTAAATATTTTTTTTTCTGAAATTTTAGGGAATACTTTAATCAAAGTATTCCAAATAAACTCCGTTGGAGATAAAAATTCAATATTAGCTGCAATATTAAAACTTTTTGCTAACTCTATTTGTAGCCATTGGGCCATACCACTACTTTGTACTAATATTTGCTCAGCTACCATTGGATCAATAATTGGCTGCATAACCATTAATTTTACTATTAAATTTTTTAATAAATCTAAATGATTAGAATGATAAGCTTGAAACATAAGTTCTCTTAAAATTCAAATATTATTAAAGATCGGATTATTTTTTTACTTCAGGTATGTTTATACCATATTCACTTATTTGATAATGACTGTTTTAAATTATTAAATTTTAATTTTAAAACAAACTATTAATTAATTTAATATTAAAATGATTTTTAATGTTAATTATTTTTTAAATTTACAAATAATGTAATAATCAATTTATAACTACTTTAAACTGCAACTTGAGCCTTAATATTTTGATAGGGATTGTAGTTTTTTAGCTTAAAATCTTTAAATTTATAATCAAATATTGAACTAGGTTTACGATTAATAAATAACTTTGGAAGAGAACGAGGTATTCGAGAACACTGTAAATTTGCTTGTTTTACATGGTTATTATATAAATGAACATCACCTCCAGTCCAAATAAAATCGGCTACTTTTAAATTGCATTGTTGTGCTACCATATGTAATAATAATGCATAACTTGCAATATTAAAAGGTAATCCAATAAATATATCACACGATCGTTGATAAAGTTGACAAGAAATTTGATCATTAACCACATAAAATTGAAATAAAGTATGACAGGGTGCTAATGCCATTTTATCTAATTCGCCAACATTCCAAGCTGAAACTATAATTCGTCTTGAGTTCGGATCAGATTTTATTTGTTCTATTACTTTAGATATTTGATCAATATTTTGACCAGATGCACTATTCCAACTACGCCACTGTTTACCGTATATAGGTCCAAGATCACCATTTTTATCTATCCAATTATTCCAAATATTAACATTGTTATCTTTTAAGTAACCAACATTAGTATCACCTTTAAGAAACCATAATAATTCGTAGATAATCGAATGTAAATGTACTTTTTTAGTCGTAATGAGAGGAAAACCTTCTTGTAAATTAAAACGCATTTGATAGCCAAAAATAGAAATAGTTCCTGTACCAGTTCGATCTAATTTCTTACATCCTTCATTTAATATATGTTGCATTAAATCTAAATACTGTTTCATTTCATCTCTTTAGTTGGTTATTATAGTATAGATTATGCTGTTGTTGTAGATAAGAAAAAATCATTATAATAGCTCCACTTATAATCATTGGAATCGAAAGAATTTGTCCCATACTAATACATTCCATAAATAGACCAATTTGTATATCTGGTTCACGAAAAAATTCTACAAAAATACGAAATAATCCATAACTAATCAAAAAAAGACCAGAAACACTACCCATAGGACGAGGTTTAAGAATAAATAGATTAAGAATTATAAACAATATAATGCCTTCTAAGCATAATTCATATAGTTGTGAAGGATGACGTGGTAAAACACCATAAGTATTCAACATATACTCATACTGTGGATTCTTAGCAACAAAGATAATATCTTCATTACGAGAACCTGGAAATAACATAGCGAATTTAAAATTTGGAGCTATACGTCCCCAAAGTTCACCGTTAATAAAGTTACCAATACGACCAGCTCCTAAGCCAAATGGAATTAATGGAGCGATAAAGTCAGATATTTGAAAGAATTTAATTTTTTTACAATTAGCAAACCATAACATAACTATAATTACACCAATTAATCCACCATGGAATGACATTCCACCATCCCACACCTTAAATAAATAAAAGGGATTTTTTAAAAATAATGAAAAATTATAAAATAATACATATCCAATGCGACCACCTAAAAATACACCAAAAAAACAGGAGTATAATAAATTGTCTACTTCTTCTTTTTTCCAACTACTATATTGTTTATTAGCTCGACGTCTTGCAAGCCATATAGCAAAGATAAAACCTACTAAATACATCAAGCCGTACCAATGAAATGAGATTGGTCCTAAAGAGAATATAATTGGATTGAATTGAGGAAAAGGAATATAGCCGTTCGTCATATTTTGCCATTTTTTCTTATGAAGTTTAAAAAAACATTAAATTTTATAATGACTAACTATTTTAATCACATATTTAAACATTTTCATATTTATAGAATATCTATTTTTAAATGAATATTAATCATATTAATATATCATATTAAAAATAACTAAATAAAATTATTTTTTATTTAAAATATACAATAATTTCTTTTTATTTTTAAAAAATTTAAACGTTAAAAAACAGATAAGATAAAATTTCAAATTTTAAACATGTAAATCTACATATTGTGGATCAGCCATAATTAATTATAGATGTTTAGTAAATAATTCATTTATACTATTCTATGATTATTACAGGTGTATATATTATGTATGTTGTCCTATTTGCATCACTACTTTAGAAAATTCTTTCATCACGAGGCGATAAACATCACGTTTAAAAGAAACAACTTGACGTACTGGATACCAAAAGCTAACCCAACGCCACCTATCAAATTCTGGCGTATTACGATTATTATCTTTTAGATTAATATCTACATCACTACATATTAATTGTAAAAGAAACCATTTCTGTTTTTGACCAATACACACTGGTTGTGTTTCCCACCGAACTAATCTATGTGGTAATTTGTAACATAACCATTTATGAGTTGAAGCAAGTATTTGAACATCTTTTCGATGTAACCCAATTTCTTCGAATAATTCTCGATACATTGCCTGTTCAACAGTTTCATTCAAATTAATACCTCCTTGAGGAAACTGCCAAGAATTCTGTGCAAATCTTCTAGCCCATAATACTTGTCTATCTTGATTACAAATTACGATACCTACGTTTAGACGGTAGCCATTATTATCAATCACTGGACTATCTCAAATAAAACTAAATTTTAATATATTAATTATTGTTTCATACTCATGAAAGATGCTTGAATATTAGATATTCAATGCTCTAATTTAGTATATAAATAAAAATATATAGATATTAATTGATTTATTAGATTTATTAATAGTAGGATAAATATTAATTATTTTTGGTTTTTATAGTTCATTTTATTTTAAATATTGCATATAGTAATTAATATTAGTAATCTTGTAAAATTATTAAAATAATCCTTTTTATCTATTTTATAAATAAAATAATGTTATAAAAATATATATTTTAACCAATTATGATTGATTTATTTCCTTCATACCCTAAAAATGAAACAGAGCTATTAAAACGAGCACAGCAATTAGCTGGTCAAAATTTTATAACTCTAGCAGAACAATTTAACCTATTTATTCCTATAAATTTAAAACGTCATAAAGGTTGGGTAGGAAATTTAATTGAATTACATCTTGGTGCTAAAAATAAAAACAAAGCAAAACAAGATTTTCCTCATTTTGGTATTGAACTTAAAACAATTCCAGTAGATTTACAAGGAAATCCATTAGAAACAACCTTTGTTTGTATAGCCCCATTAATTAGAAATAATGGAGTGACTTGGGAAACCAGTTATGTAAAGCGTAAACTTACAAGAGTACTATGGATACCAGTTGAAGGAAGTCATTTTGTACCTTTACCTCAAAGACGTGTCGGATCACCAATATTATGGACGCCAACTAGTAAAGATTTATTAATTCTTCGTCAAGATTGGGAAGAATTGATGGATATGATTGTACTAGGACAAGTCAATAATATAACTGCACATCATGGAGAATATTTACAAATTCGTCCTAAGGCAGCTAATAGTAAGATATTAACTACAGGTATAAATAAATATGGACAATCTATAATGGTTTTACCTCGTGCTTTTTACCTTAAGAAGAATTTTACTAGAAAATTATTAAAGCGATTTTTTTCTTAATTAATAATATTGAGCTCTAATGCTAGTAATTCATGAATAGTTTGTGCACGACGAATTTCACGAGCTTTCCCATTTTCAAAAAGGACTTCTGGAATTAGCGGACGGCTATTATAATTTGATGACATTGACGCACCATAAGCACCAGTATCGTGGAATATTAAATAATCTCCTATTTGAGGTGATGGTAATAAACGAGATTCTATTTTCCCTCCTTCAAGTTGGGTAAAAACATCTCCAGATTCACATAGAGGACCAGCTACGATACTATTTATGTTATGATTTAACTTTCTACCATCACCTGGAAGAAGAGAAATATGATGATAACTTCCGTACATAGATGGTCTAATTAAATCACTAAAACCTGCATTTACTAATATAAAATGTTTTTTACCCATTTTCTTTACTGCATGTACTTGTGATACCAATATACCTGATTCTGCTACAAGGAAGCGTCCTGGTTCTATTTCTAATTTTACTGGATGTCCAAGATAATTGGCAATACGAGTTCGAGCATCGTTCCATATATTATAATAATGCTTAGTATCAATCGCTTCTTCTTCAAAATGATATGGTATAGATAATCCTCCTCCGGCTGAAATAATTTTAATATCTTGCCCTAAATTAATTACACTATTTACCATAGCATCACATACTTTCTGTAAATGATTATAATCAACCCCTGAACCAATATGCATATGTAACCCTACTAAAGAAAGCTTATATTGCTGAATAACAGCTAATGCTTGTAATAAATCTTTATACCAAATCCCGTGCTTACTATTTTCTCCACCAGTATTAGTTTTCTTACTATGCCCGTGACCAAATCCAGGATTTATACGTAGCCATACTAAATGACCAGGCGATAATAAACCTAACTGATATAAAATATCAACTGATCCGACATTAACAGGAATTTTTAAGGCAACAATACGTTCTAATGTTATTTGATCTACGGCATCAGCAGTAAAAACAATATCTTCACTATTAGGTTGATATCCAGCAGTTAATGCACGTTCTAATTCACCGAATGATACTGAATCAACCTTAACACCAAAATTACGCATGAGACGTAAAATATGAATATTTGAACACGCTTTTTGAGCAAATCTAATAACATCGAAATCACTTAGCTTATCGATACGATCTTTAATGATAGCAGCATCATATATCCAAAATGGACTAGTATAGCGTTTTACTAATGATAAAATGTTAATATCATTTAACGCTGTCTCAGTATTGTTTAGTAGGCGTGGCATTTCAATATTCCTGCTAATTATATTTTTAATTACACATTAATAATATAATTAAAAATATTTTTATAAAATTAATTAATCACAAAATATTAATTAAAATGATATGCTTTTAAATAAAATACTGTTAAAAAACACTTAGATTGTAATCTAAGTGTTTTTTATATTTATACAATTTTATTGTAGGATATTTAATATCTATAGCAAATAATTATGAAGTATTATTGAATATATATTATTTAAAATTTATATATAAGATTCTTAATTTAATAATCTTATATATAAATTAAAGTCTTTATGCTGGACGTAAAGCTGGAAATAAAAGAACATCGCGGATATTATTATTGTTAGTAAATAACATAATTATACGATCAATACCAAGCCCTAGTCCAGCTGTTGGCGGCATGCCATATTCTAAAGCCATAATATAATCTTCATCATAAAACATTGCTTCATCATCACCTCTATTTTTTGCATTTACTTGTTGTTGAAATCGTATTGCTTGATCTTCTGAATCATTTAGCTCAGAGAAACCATTACCAATTTCTATACCGCCTATAAAAAATTCAAAACGGTCAGTAATTTCTGTTTTTGTATCATTACGACGAGCTAATGGTGAAATATCAATTGGATATTCAGTAATGAACGTAGGTTGAATTAAATGTACTTCTACAGCTTCTTTAAAAATTTCTGTAATTATACGTCCTAAGCTCCAACTTCTTTCAATTTCTATTTTTAATGATTGGGCAATAGATATTGTTTTATTCAAATCTTCTAAATCATTAAAACATATTTCAGGACAGTATTTTTTTATTGCTTCTTTCATAGTAAATCTTTGAAAAGGTTTACTAAAATTAAATATTTTTTCTCCATAAGTTACTTGTAACGTACCCAATATGTTTTGTGCTATAGAGCGAAACAAACACTCAGTGAGATTGATTAGATCATTATAATCAGCATATGCCATATAAAGTTCCATCATAGTAAACTCTGGATTATGATGTGGCGATACTCCTTCATTACGAAAATTACGATTAATCTCAAATACACGATTAAAACCACCTACAATTAGACGTTTAAGGTAAAGTTCTGGTGCAATACGTAAATACATATCTAGATTTAATGCATTATAATGAGTAATAAATGGACGAGCAGATGCACCACCTGGTATTATCTGGACCATCGGAGTCTCTACTTCTATAAAATCTCGATTTTCCATGAATTGACGAATAAAAGCTATAATTTTAGAACGAACTTTAAAAGTATAACGTGATTTATTATTGGCAATAAGGTCTAAATAACGCTGGCGATAGCATGTTTCTTGATTACTTAATCCATGGAACTTATTAGGTAAAGGACGTAATGATTTAGTTAATAAACGAATTTCATCACAATAAACTGATAACTCTCCAGTTCTGGTTTTAAATAATTTACCACGTGCTCCGATAATATCTCCTAGATCCCATTTCTTAAATTGATCATTATAAATATCTTTCGTTATTTTTTCAGAAGTGATATATAATTGAATTTGACCATTTAAATCTTGTAAGGTTATAAATGAGGCTTGACCCATAATACGACGAGTAATAATACGACCTGCTACACTTACCTCGATATTAAATGATTTTAATTCTTTTTTACTATCATAACTAGCATGTAGTTTATCAAAGCTGGCACTACAACGAAAATCATTAGGAAATGCTATATTATATTTACGTAAAAAGTTAAGTTTTTCACGGCGAACTTTTAATTCATCATTTAATTCAAAAGCTAGATTAGTTTTTTTTTGGTGTTGTTTAGACATATTATTGTTATAATCCTGCTTTTAAACTTGCTTCAATAAAACGATCAAGATCACCGTTAAGAACTGCTTGAATGTTATGAGTTTCTACGCCAGTTCTAAGATCTTTAATACGAGAGTCATCAAGAACATAAGAACGAATTTGATTTCCCCATCCAATGCTAGATTTATTATCTTCAATCATTTGTTTATTTATGTTTTTCTTCTGTATTTCATATTCATATAGCTTAGCTCGCAATTGTTTAAAAGCTTGTTCTTTATTTTTATGTTGAGAACGATTATTTTGACATTGTACAACAGTATTAGTAGGTAGATGAGTTATGCGTACTGCAGATTCGGTTTTATTTACATGCTGACCACCAGCACCAGATGCACGGTATACATCAATACGAAGATCTGCTAAATTTATTTCAATATTAATATCATCATCAATTTCTGGGTAAACAAAAACTGAACTAAATGAAGTGTGACGACGATTGCCAGAATCAAATGGACTTTTACGTACTAGGCGATGAACTCCAGTTTCAGTACGTAACCAACCAAAAGCATATTGACCTATCACTTTTAAAGTAACAGATTTTTTACCAGCTACTTCTCCTTCAGATTGTTCAATAATCTCAGTATTAAAACCTTTATATTCAGCCCAACGTAAATACATACGTTGTAAAATGCTGGTCCAATCTTGAGCTTCAATTCCACCTGAACCAGCTTGAATATCTATATAACAATCAGAATTATCATTCTGACCAGAAAACATACGCTTAAATTCTAATTCACTTAATTTTAGTTTCAGTATATGTAATTCATTCATTACTTCTTTCAAGATACTTTCGTCATTATTATCTTCTATTGCTAAGTCAAGTAATGCTTGTGTATTTTCTAGCTTTTTTTGAAGTTGATCTAGTGTATGTATAATAGACTCTAATGAAGCACGTTTTTTATTAAGATATTTAGCTCGTTTAGGTTCATTCCAGACATCAGATCGTTCTAATTCAGCATTGACTTCGGCTAAAAGTTTTTTATTAATATCGTATTGAAAAAAAGCAATTAAAATTAGCCTCTGCTCATTTAGCTCTTTAATATAATTTTTTATAGTATTAATTTCAAACATATTTTTTCTTTATTTAAGATTCAGTAACAATAAAACAACATATATTTAAAATAGCTTTAAAAGTTATGGACAAGTATGCTTAATTTGTAGTATTTTTTTTAAAAATCCATTTATTAAGATGATAATAAAAAATTATAAAATATGTATTTTATATTGGTTAACTAAAATTAATATCTTGATAAGATTACTTAATATTAAAACCATAAATAGCTATTTATACTTTTGGCCAAATATTATCAATAATTAATTGCATAGAACGATTACCACGATATTCGTTTATATTAAGTTTATAAGCTAACTTCACATAGCATATTTTACTATTAGGCCATAAGTTAGTATTTATATTAAAAGCAATTCCACAAATCTGTGGACCTCCTTTTATGTGTTTTACTATAACTTTTAAATGATTTTTACCTACTAACTGTTGATGTACTAACTTAAAATGTCCATCAAATACTGGTTCTGGAAATTCCTGTCCCCAAGGGCCTGCATTCAATAGCATTTCAGCAGTTTTTAATGATAAATCATGTTTATATAATTCACCATCAGACCAAATGATACTATTTAAATCTTTATGACCTATTTTTTTTTTAATCGATATAATAAAATGTTGGCAGAATTCTTCGTACTTTTTCTCTTCTAGTAATAATCCTACTGCCATAGCATGTCCACCAAATTTAGTAATTAAGCTAGGAAATAACATATTTATATTTTCTAAGATATCACGTAAATGCAAACCTATAATTGAACGTCCAGATCCTTTTAACATTCCATTACCTACAGATGCGAATGTAATCACTGGACGTTGAAACCGCTCTTTTAATCTCGATGCTAGAATACCTATAATACCTTGATGCCATTTAGGATGATAAAATATTAATCCTAAAGGTAAGATACTCTCTTGTTTTTCCAACGATTTACATATTTTTAATGCTTCATATTGCATACTGTTCTCAATTTGTTTTCTTTTTTGATTGAGACTATGAAGTATACGAGCTAATCTACGTGCTTGAGTAATATGTTCAGTAAGTAGGAGAGATACACCTATAGACATATTAGCTAAACGTCCAGCAGCATTAAGCTTAGGTCCAATAATAAAGCTAAGATCTCTAGCAGATAATAAATATGTATTACAATTAGTAAGTTCTAAAAGAGCACTAATACCTTTACAGCATTTACCTGTACGAATACGATTTATTCCTTGCCATACTAAAATACGATTATTAGCATCTAATGGTACTAAATCAGCTACAGTTCCAAGAGCTACTAAGTCAAGGAATATAGCTAAATTAGGTTCTTTCTGCCCATTAACGAACCAGTTTTTTTGTCGTAGGTAGGCACGTAGCGCTAACATTAGATAAAAAGCTACACCAACACCAGCTAAAGAACGTGAAGGAAAGCGACTATCTTTAAGGTTAGGATTCACTATTGCTTCTGCAGATGGCAATGTCATACTAGGAAGATGATGATCTGTAATGATTACAGGGATTCCATATTGATTTGCAGTATTTACACCAGAATGAGATGAAATACCATTATCTACAGTAAGGATCATATCTGTACCATATATGATTGCTTCTTCTACTAATTCAGAAGTTAAACCATAACCATGTTTAAAGCGATCAGGTATTAGAAAATCAATATTACCTCCCATGCTACGTAATGCTAAAACTGTTAATGCTGTACTAGTAGCGCCATCAACATCAAAATCTCCTATGACTAGAATTCGTCGTTTATTTTGTAACATATAATATAAAAGTGAAACAGCAGTATCTATTCCATCTAGCATTTGCCACGGTAATAAATATTTAGTACTACGCTCTAGTTCAGATGCTTTTTTTATACCACGTTGTAAATAAATCCGCCGCAATAATGGCGGTAAATCAACAGGTAGACAAATATCATTGTAATAAACGTCACGCCGACGCAGTTCAATAAAATTATTCACTATAAAAATTAATAGATATTTTTTTATCATCACTGAAAAATAATTGGTATTTTATAAAATACCAATAGTATAATTGGTATGATTTAAAGGTAAAAATTAAACTTTTATTTTTTTCAATAAAATTGAAATGGCCATTATTTAATAAAAAACAAAAAAAAAAAATATCAAGTCTATACTGAGACATTACATAACTTTTAATCTAAATGGAATATCTTTATTGTTATGCTTGCGCAAGTGTCGATATTTAATCTAAAATAGCTATACTTTCATTGCTAATATTGTTTCTTAAAAATAAGAACAAATAAAAAATATTATTTATCATTATATTTTTGATTAAATTGCTGTATAAGTTGTATAATATGTTTATAATTAATATTATCTGGCTCAACATAATTAATTATCCATTTAAATAAGATAATATCTTCTTTTTGCAAGAGAGAAAAGAATAATTTTTTATCTTCTTCAATTAAAGCATCATATTTATATTTAAAAAATGGTAATAGTATAAGATCTAATTCTAACATACCACGACGACATGCCCAATTAATATAACCTTTATTATAATGCATGATTATTTACTTTCAATTAAGAGTATACGTGTATAGTATATACTAAATATCTATTTGTTTTTTAATATAAATTAGGAAATTTATATTTCTTTATGTATTGATTAATCTAAAATCTTAATAAAGAAGTAAAATTACTATATCTTAGTAAATTAGGTCTATAAAAATGTCAATATTTCCTATATGTAATAAATCAATTTTAGACTCATCATGCTTGCCTCTAACATTGATATCACTTGATGAATGGGTTTTAGTTTCAGTTTATGGAGAAGATAGCACTTCCTATTTACAGAGACAATTAACTTTAAATATGAATAATATCAATAAAAAAAAACACTATCTTGCAGCCCACTGTAATAGTCAAGGTAAAATGTGGAGTAGCTTACGACTATTTTATCATAATAAAGGATATACTTATATAGTACGTCGTACTGTACATGAAAAACAAACCACAGAGCTTAAAAAATATATAGTTTGCTCTAAAGTAAAAATTATTATCGATAGAGATTCAATATTATTAGGATTAGCAGGTTTTGATGCTCGTATAGCATTATCTAGTTTATTTAATACTTTACCAGACAAAATAAATTCAGTAGTAGAATGTAACGATAGTACTTTACTTTGGTTTCCATATCCTACTGAACGTTTTCTAATAATTACTACATTAATACAAGCCCAAAAATTAAAAGAAAAATTAGATAATAAAATACAATTTAGTAATAGTAATCAATGGGTAGCACTTGATATAGAAGCCGGAATTCCTATTATTGATAATGTAACTAGTTCTAAATTAATTCCACAAGCTGCTAATTTACAATTTCTTAATGCGATTAGTTTTAAAAAAGGATGCTATATTGGACAAGAAACAGTAGCAAGAACTCAGTTTCGAGGTATGAATAAACGAGCTCTCTATTGGTTAGCAGGTAAAGCTAATAAAATACCCAATGCTTCAAGTTCAATTAAATTAAAAATAGGCGATAAGTGGATAACTACAGGTATTGTACTAAGCTCAGTACAATTAAATAATAATATTATATGGGTACAAGTGGTTATGAATAAAGATATAAATTTAAATAGTATCTTAGGTATAGAAGGTGATCAAAATAGTGAATTAACCATTCAAAAATTACCTTACTCATTAAAAGAATAATAAAGAATAATAAAAAATATTCATTGAGTATTTTATAAAAAATAATATTTTATTTGTAAAAATATTGTATTAAAATGTTTAGCCATTAAAAAAGTACTAATGTAATTTATTAATTATATATAACATTCTATCTATTAGATTTACATTGACATTAGTTTTTCAATATCAATAATATCTTTTACTGCATAATTAGTAATATTTTCATTGCCATCTGTAGTAATAATAATACTATCTTCAATACGTATTCCTATACCACGATAATGTGTTGGTATATTAATGTTATCTGCAGAAAAATATAAACCTGGCTCAACAGTTAATACCATGTTCGGTTCAAGTACTCTATCATGTTCAGCTGTACCGTAATCACCGACATCATGTACTTCTAATCCTAACCAATGACTTAAATTATGCATAAAAAAAGGATAATATGCCTGTTTTTTAAGAAGAGTATCAAGATTGCCTTTAATAATATCAAGATTTATTAATCCCAAAGTTAAAATACGTACCACTTCATCATATACCTTCTGGATAGTTATACCTGGTTTAAACATTGATAAAGCTTTATTTTGAGCTGCTAATACTATACTATAAAGAACTTTTTGCGACCTATTGAATTGACCATTTACAGGAAAAGTTCGAGTTACATCACATGCATACCCATATAGTTCACATCCAGCATCTATTAATACTAAATCATTATTTTGTATGATATTTCCATTTTTAGTGTAATGCAAAATACAGCTATTTTTTCCAGAACCAACAATAGCATTATAAGAAGGAAAACGAGCACCATGTTTATTAAATTCATGATAAATTTCACCTTCTAACTGATATTCAAACATACCTGGACGACAGATTTTCATTGTATGGTTATGTGCTAAAGCAGTAATTTTACCAGCTTGACGTAAAATATTAATTTCTTCTTGACTTTTAAACAAACGCATTTCATGTACCCAAGGACGCCAGTCAATCATAGTATGGGGTGCGTTCACATTTCGATTTAATCTACAGCGCATTTTTTCTATTATACTAAATAATATTTTATCTGCTTTTTGGTTTTCTCCTTGAGCATGATAAATTATATCAATACCATTAAGAAACTGAGGTAATTTTTCATGAATACTATTCCAAGGTAAAGCTTGGTTTACTCCCTGCTTAATAATGGCATCTTCTTGTCCTAATCGACATCCAAACCACACTTCTTCTAATAGACTTCGAGGTTGATTAAACAATACACTATGGTTATATGTTGCATTTTTCTTAATTAACATTAGAAGAACTTGAGATTCATTAAATCCAGTAAAATACCATAAATTACTATTTTGACGGTAATGATATATATGATTATTACGAATTAGTTCTGGTTCAGAGAAAAATAGGGCAGCACTATTAGGTGCCATATGATTAATAAGAGTTTGACGGCGTTTCTGAAATATTTCTAATGTAATCATACTATATTTATCCTATAGTGAATAGCTAATTACAGTATTTTAAACATTATAAGTTTAATCGTAGATAAAAATCTATTTATTTATAAACTTATATAGATAATAATTATTAATAGATAATAATTATTAATAGATAATAAAATAATTGTATTTAGATAACTAAATAAGTCTTTAATTAATTAAAGAATATAATTAATAATTATTTTTGCGACATATAATGATTTCTATTTTATTAGAGTGCATAGTTAGTATTGATTTTTTAGTTTATATTAAAATTAATATAATAAGAAAACTTTTTAAGTGAAAAATATGTTATATCTAAATATAAACATTAATTGATATACGATATTTAATAAATCAAATGTCTCAACTTTTATTACTTAATCGCAAAAAAATTCGTAAATATATACGTTCATTAAGACGTAATTTATCAATTAAACAACAAGAAGAAGCGGCTAATTTATTAGCAGAAAATGCCAATAAATTTACTATTATTTCTAATGCAAGCAGAATTGCATTATTTTTATCTATTGATGGTGAAATTAATACTTATCCTCTTATAAAAACATTGTGGAAACAGAAAAAACAAGTATATTTACCAGTAATACATCCATTTATGCCTGATTACTTACTATTTTTGCGTTATATTCCCGAAACAATACTTACTTTAAATAAATTTCAAATTTTAGAACCAGTATTTAATATCACACAAATAGCAACATTAGAACAATTAGATGTAATCTTAGTACCTTTAGTAGCTTTTAATCATAAATGTCAACGTTTAGGAATGGGTAAAGGCTTTTATGATCGCACATTACAAAACTGGCAACAATATCATTTTGTACCAATAGGCATTGCGCATGATTGCCAGTATTTTGATACTATTCCAGCTGCTTCTTGGGATGTTAATTTACCTTATATTATAACTCCATCAAAAATTTGGCAAAACTAAAATAAAAGTTACTAAGAAAAATAGTATGTTTTTAGAATTAAAAAGTAACATTAAATTTTAATAGAGTAAACGAGCACGAATAGTTCCTGGAATCTTTTTTATAATATGTAAAGCTTTAATTGCACTATCTGCATTAGCATCAATATCAATTACTACATATCCTATTTTATGTGAAGTTTGTAAATATTGGGCAGAAATATTAATTTTTTTTTCAGTAAATATTTGATTAATTGATGTTAATACTCCAAAACGATTTTCATGAATATGTAGTAAGCGACTAGTATTAGGACAATGTATTGGTAATGAAACTTCTGGAAAATTAACTGCTGATAGTGTAGAACCATTATCAGAATATTTTATTAACTTACTAGATACTTCTAGACCAATATTCTCTTGAGCTTCTTGTGTTGAACCTCCAATATGCGGCGTCAAAATTACATTATCGAATTGACATAGTGGTGAATAAAATCGATCTTGATTAGTAGCTGGTTCTAATGGGAATACATCAATAGCAGCTCCAGAAAGATGTTTACTGGATAAAGCGTTACAAAGTGCATGTATATCAATTATTGTTCCACGAGAAGCATTAATTAATATTGAACTAGGTTTCATTAGTTCTAGTTCTTTAGCACCTATCATATTCTTAGTTAAAGGAGTCTCTGGTACGTGTAAACTTATAATATCACTCATATTAAGCAAATCAGAAAGATTCTTTACTTGAGTAACATTTCCAATTGGTAATTTATTTTCAATATCATAAAAAAATACATGCATACCTAAACTTTCAGCTAATATTCCAAGTTGAATACCAATATGTCCATAACCAATAATACCTAATTTTTTACCACGTGCTTCATACGATCCAGTTGATAATTTATTCCAAATACCACGATGGACTTTAACATTTGCTTCTGGGATATTACGCAACATTAGTAACATTTCTCCAAGTACTAATTCAGCTACAGAACGAGTATTAGAAAATGGCGCATTAAATACTGGAATACCAAGTTTTGTTGCAACATCTAAATTAACTTGATTAGTACCAATGCAAAAACAGCCTATTGCAATTAATTTCTTAGCTACTTTAAATATTTCTTCAGTCAAGTGAGTACGGGAACGAATCCCGATAAAATGTGCATTACTAATAGAATATTTAAGCTTATCTGTATCTAATGTACTTTTATAAAATTCAATATTAGTATATCCTGCTAATTGAAGATTATTTAGAGTACTACAGTGTACCCCTTCTAATAATAGAAATTTAATTTTTTTTTTTATTAATGAAAATTTAGCCATTTATCTAACCTGATTTTAGAATTAAAGATTATTAGACAATATAAGTTTACATAAATGTAATCTTTAAAATTACATATTAATGAATAACAATATAAGTAAATATTAAAATCAATAATCTATAACTTATAAAATTTTTAAAAATTGTATTTATTAAATAAATCAAAAAATATTTATAATCCATATAATTTTATAATGATAATGAACAGCGTAGATTTAATAAAAAAGTAATTAATTGTTTTTAACTATAGTTTTTACTCCATTTTTAGTACCAATTAAAACCACATCTGCACTACGAGAAGCAAATAAACCTACAGTAACTACACCTGGTATTTCATTAATGGTTTTTTCTAAAAATATTGGATCAACAATACAAAGATTATATACATCTAAAATAATGTTACCATTATCAGTAATCACATTTAACCGATATTCTGGTAAACCGCCTAGTTGAATTAATCTACGTGCTACATAAACACGTGCCATAGGGATTACTTCTACTGGTAAAGGGACACTACTACCTAATACACCTACTTCTTTTGAAGAATCTACAATACAGATAAATTTTTTAGCCACAGCTGCAACTATTTTTTCACGTGTTAATGCGGCACCACCTCCTTTAATCATCTGCATTTGCGGATTAATTTCATCGGCTCCATCAACATATACTGCAACTTCATCAACCTGATTTAAATTGAATACCGGAATTCCTAGAGATTTTAATTTTTGTGTTGAACATAGTGAACTAGATACAGTACCTTCAATTTTATCTTTGATTGTATACAGCGCATCAATAAAATGAGATACAGTAGAACCAGTACCAATACCAATAATTGTACTTGGTTTTATATAATGTAAGGCTTTCCAGCCAACAGCTTTTTTTAGTTCATCATGATTCATATAATTTACAACCTATTATCATATTTTATTACACATAATATACAAGAAAAAAACATCAAAAATATCATTGCTATTTTGATAAATAAAAAAACAAAATAAGATTGTTAGATGTAAAATTATAATAGTATGATTATTATAGGTTTATAACATAATAACTCTACTATAAAAAAAAGAGAGTAAAAAAGATGAGATACCTAAATTATCGAATGCTTTGGGTAATAGATTCAATAATTGTTGAGCGATTCTTTAAATAAATATTTATAAATTCTTAATTTAAAAATTAAATATAAAGTATAACTAATAACATGAATACTTAGTAAGTAATTATTAATTCAAGTAACCTATAACTTAAAAGATAAGTAATTTTTTTTTTAAAATAAATATTTTATTATTTGATTTGGTTAAATATGAAATTTAAATATCTATTTATCAGGATGTTTATCCTGTAAATTATTTACATATTAAGTAAAAGATATTTTCAATAAATTAAATACTCCTAATATGATAAGTTTATAGTTTAATATATCTAATTAATTTATTCTATCTTTATATAGAATTATAATAATGATTATTATAGTATTTTAACTATTCAATAAAAATTAAATTTTTATTTAAATATTCTGACATTTAAATTTATTTTCCTTAATAAGTATTATTATGTATTATATTTTCACTTGATAATTATTAATATTTAACTGACTTTTATTTTTACTTTTATTATAAATAATAAAAGTCATATATTCCAAGATTATTCAATAATATAAATCGATATTTACTACTCACGAGTATATATAAAACATATATAAAAAATGATACTATCATGCTTCATGCAAATTTAAAGTTTTATTATACTAATTTAATATCCTATAGATATAGCAGAGATACTAAAACAATAATAAATAAATTAGTTTTAATTCCAAAGTAATGGAACTAAGATAGTAGAAGAAATATATATAATGTACTAAAATAAATAAAATAGATAAAAAAGTGATTACAATAGAGAGTAAATACATATTATATACATAAAAAATGTTAGGAGCAGTGAAATAATATGAATCCAAATTATTTCTATAATAATAATACAATTATTGTTTTGTATAACGTTTACTATATGATATAGTAATTTAATTATATATTTATTAAGTGTTTTTTAAATCTTCTATATTAATTTTTAAACAGCTCACTTATAAACTTTTTATTTATACCAATATTTAAAAAATATGATATATATATTTTATATACGTTCTAGTGTACATATAAAAATTATTTAATTAATATTAAATAATTTAATTTTTTTATTTACAAAAAATATCTATAATACATTTATAGCATTTAGGTCTCTAAAAGCTTTTTCTAACCGCATTATCATAGAAGATTGTGCAGAACGCAACCAAATACGAGGATCATAATATTTTTTATTTGGTTGATCTAATCCATTCGGATTTCCTAGTTGGCTTTGTAAATAAAGTTTATTAGATTTATAATATTTTAATAAACCTTCCCAAGTTGCCCACTGAGTATCAGTATCTATGTTCATTTTGATTACTCCATAGCTAATAGATTCTTGAATTTCTGATACAGAAGAACCAGAACCACCATGGAAAACGAAACTTAAAGTATTATATGGTAAACTGTGTTTTTTACATACATATTTTTGAGCATCATGCAAAATATGAGGAGTTAACTTTACATTACCTATTTTATAAACTCCATGTACATTACCAAAAGAAACAGCAATGATGAAACGATTACTGATCTTACTTAAATTAGTGTAAGCATAATCAACATCTTCTACCCTGCTATATAATTCAGAAGAATGAACATGACTATTATCTATTCCATCCTCTTCTCCACCAGTTACTCCTAATTCAATTTCTAAAGTCATTTCTATCGCACTCATACGTGCTAAATATTGGCTACAAATTTCGATATTTTCTTTTAATGGCATTTTAGATAAATCAATCATATGCGAAGAAAAAAGAGGTTTTCCATTTTTCTTAAAGTAATCTTCACCTATCGTTAATAATCCATCTACCCAAGGTAATAATTTGTTATCACAATGATCTGTATGTAGAATAACTGGTACACCATATTTTTCTGCCATTAAGTGAACATGATTTGCACCAGAAATGGATCCCCAAATAGCTGCACTTTGGTTTTTATTATTTTTCAACCCTTGCCCAGAAATAAAGATTGAACCGCCATTAGAAAACTGAATAACAAGTGGTGCCTTAACCTTAGCTGCAGTTTCTAACGCAGCGTTAATTGAATCAGTACCAATACAATTAATTGCTGGTAAAGCAAATTTATTTTCTTTTGCTATTTGAAATATTTTTTGAACTCCTTCTCCAGTGATAACACCTGGCTTTAAAAAATCAAACACTTTAGACATATAATTTAACCTTAACTATTCACACTAAAAATTAAATTTAGATACATTTTAACTCTTAATAGCTTATAACGAGCATCATTTTTTATTGTTTATTTTTTTATGCGCCCTTCTAACATAGTTACTACTGGTAGTTTTTCCCCTTCTATAAATTTAAGAAATGCACCACCTCCAGTAGATATATAGGAAATATTCTCTTTAATATCAAATAAATCTACAGCTGCTAAAGTATCGCCTCCACCTACGATAGAATAAGCATCACTTTGTGCAATAGCTTCTGCAATAATTTTTGTTCCTTCACGAAAATCTGGTAATTCAAAAACTCCAACTGGTCCGCTCCAAAGTATAGTTTTAGCTTCTTTCAATATTTCTGCCATTTTATAAGCAGTTTCATCGCCGAAATCCATTATTTCTTCATTATCTTTTATCTCATTAACTTTTTTTGAAGTAACTGATAAAATTTTAGAAGATTTTGTACTTACCCGAACATAACTAGGTACTTGAATATTATATTGATCACGTAATATTTTAGCATCATTAACAAAGTTTGGTTCATATAAAGATTGACCAATACTATTATCGATAGCTATAAAGGTATTCGCAATACCACCACCAACAATAATCGTATCAGCAATTTTTGCTAATGATTGTAGCACACTAAACTTAGTTGAAATTTTAGAGCCACCTATTACAGCTACTAATGGACGTTTTGGATTACTCATAATTTTACTTAAGGTATTCAATTCATTAAAAAGTAAAGGGCCTGCACAGGAAATAGAAGAAAATTCCCCTACACCATAAGTTGAAGCTTGTTTACGGTGCGCAGCACCAAATGCATCCATAACAAAAATATCGCATAATGATGCATATTTTTTTGATAAAGCATCGTCATTATGCTTTTCTCCTTTATTAAAACGAACATTTTCTAGTAATATTAATTCACCAGCATTTATTTCAATGCCATTAAGGTAATTCTGTACTAAATGTATTTTAATTCCATTGAATTTATTATTTTTTTTTATATAATTAAGAATTGGTAAAAGAGAAAATTCTTTGTTATATTGACCTTCAATAGGACGACCTAAATGAGAAGCAATCATTACTCTTGCACCATTGTACAAAGCTAATTCAATAGTTGGAAGAGATGCACGAATACGTGCATCAGACATGACTATTCCATTTTTTATCGGAACATTGAGATCTGATCGAATTAAAATGCGTTTATTAAAAAGATTTAAATCAGTCATTCTAATTAAAGACATAATAAACCTCTTTTTATGTTGCTAATTCTTTTATGTGAAAAAAATTTACATAAAACCAATTGCAGCCATTGCTAAAGTAGTATCAATCATACGGTTAGCAAAACCCCATTCATTATCACACCAAACTAAAAGTTTAATAAGGTGCTTACCACTAACTCTTGTTTGAGTACCATCTACAATAGCACTATGTGGATTATGATTAAAATCTATTGAAACTAATGGTAATTCTGTGTAATCAACTATACCAAAAAATTCCTTTTCTGAAGCTTTTTTTAATAAAGTATTAATTTCATAAGCTAGTAAAGAACTACGAACTAAAACACTTAAATCAATAGCTGTTACATTTATAGTAGGTACTCTTAAAGCAATGGCTTGAAATCGATCATGAAATTTAGGGAAAATACGTGCAATACCTAAGGCAAGACGAGTATCAACGGGAATAATTGATTGACTAGCAGCACGAGCTCGACGTAAATCATTATGATATGAGTCAATGACTTGTTGATCATGCATTGTTGAATGAATAGTAGTAATTGTTCCTGCATCAATTATAAAAGCATCATCTAGCAACTTGAGTATTGGGATAATACAATTAGTAGTACAAGAAGCGTTAGAAACAAGTCGATCAGTTTTTTTAAGATATTGTTCATTCACGCCAAATATTACTATGGCATCAAGATCTTGTTCGCCAGGATGAGAAAATAATACCTTTTTTGCTCCGACTTGTAAATGTTTTTCGCCATCTGCACGACTACCATATACACCAGTACAATCTAGTACAATATCGATATTTAGCTCTTTCCATGGCAATAAGTCAATATCAGATATATGTAAAATACGTATAATATCGTTACCAATAAATAATTGATCATGTTTTTGATATACATTCCAAGAGAAACGACCATGACTGGTATCGTACTTTAGCAAATGTACCATATCTATAGTTTTTGCTAATTCATTAATAGCAACAATGTTAATTACACTTTTACGATTTATTTCATATAATGCACGTAATACATTACGTCCAATTCGACCAAAACCATTAATTGCAATACGAACGGCCATTTTTATCTTTAATAACCTTTCTAAAGAAACATGAAGATAGCCTGAACGTTTCATACAATTTTGTACAGAAAATTTTCGTATAAAAATGTATGAATAAAATTTCATAAATAAAGATGTTTAATAACGTCAATTTTATTGATTATATTAAAACATTAAAGTAAAAAATATTATTCCTTATTTTAAAACAAGAGGTATATAATAAATATTATGGAATATCTTTTATATATTTTTGCATTTATTTTTTTTTAAAAAATATTTTACCTATTACTATCGCTATAAGATTTATTAAAATGACTATAAAATAGCTTTTGCTGTAGCCACTATATTATCTACAGTAAAACCAAATTTCTTAAATAGTTTATCAGTCGGTGCTGATTCTCCAAAAGTAGTCATCCCAACTATTGCACCTTTTAAACCAGTATATTTTAACCAATAATCTGAAATACCAGCCTCAATAGCTACCCGTGCTGTAAGAGATTTCGGTAAAACTGATTCACGATATAATATATCTTGTTTATCGAATACATCAGTAGATGGCATAGACACTACTCTTACTTTATAGCCTTCATTAGTCAATTGATGATAAGCATCAATAGCTAATGCTACTTCTGATCCAGTAGCAATTAGAATTAAATCAAGTTTATCTTCATCATTTTTTAATATGTAACCACCACGTTTTATATTTTCTAATTGGTTAGAAGTACGATCTTGCTGTACTAAATTTTGACGAGAAAGGATCAATATTGATGGACCATCTAGACGTTCAATAGCGTATTTCCATGCCACTGCACACTCAACTTGATCACATGGACGCCAGAGACTAATATTTGGAGTAATACGTAAACTAGCTATCTGTTCAATTGGTTGGTGAGTTGGTCCATCTTCACCTAAACCTATAGAATCATGAGTATAAATCATAATTTGACGAATTTTCATTAATGCTGCCATACGCACTGCATTACGCGCGTATTCTACAAAAACTAAAAAAGTTGAAGTATATGGTAAGAAGCCACCATGTAAAGCAATACCATTAGCAATAGCAGTCATACCAAATTCACGTACTCCATAGTGAATATAATTACCATCTATGTATTTATTTATTGGCCTAGAACCAGACCACATAGTCAAGTTACTAGGTGCTAAATCAGCAGAACCCCCTATTAATTCTGGTAAAATATTACCAAAAGTTTCAATAGTATTTTGCGAAGCTTTACGGCTAGCAATGTCTAATGGATTCATTTGTAATTGATAAATATTTTTTTTTGATTGCATTAACCAATTAGCTGGTAATTTTTTTTGAATTCGACGTTTAAAATTTATAGACAATTCTGGATATTTTTTAAAATAGGCATCAAATTTATTATTCCATATTGCTTCTTTCTCTTTACCAATCTTTTTTGCATCCCATTGTTCATAAATATTAGAAGGAATTTCAAATGGTGCATAATTCCATTTTAATTTTTTACGTGTAAGAGTAACTTCTTCTTCCCCTAACGGTGTACCGTGCACATAATGCGTACCAGCTTTATTAGGAGAACCAAACCCGATAATGGTTTTACATATAAGTAAAGTAGGTTTATCAAAAATCGCTTTCGCTTTTTTAATTGATTGTTCAATAGCACAAGGATCATGTCCGTCGATATCACGTATAACATGCCAACCGTAAGCTTCAAAACGTTTAGCAGTATCCTCGGTAAACCAACCTTTAATATGCCCATCAATAGATATACCGTTATCATCATAAAAAGCAATTAATTTATTTAATTTCAAGGTGCCCGCAATAGAGCATACTTCATGTGATATCCCTTCCATCATACAACCATCACCCATGAAAACATATGTATAATGGTCTATAATCTCATAACCTGGACGATTAAACTGAGCTGCAAGTGTACGTTCAGCAATAGCAAAACCAACAGCATTAGCAACACCCTGTCCTAGTGGTCCAGTTGTAGTTTCTACACCAGGAGTATAACCATATTCTGGATGACCTGGAGTTTTAGAATGTAATTGTCGAAATTCTTTTAAATCATCAATTGTTAAACTATAACCAGTTAAATGAAGCAAGCTATAAAGCAACATCGATCCATGGCCATTAGATAAAATAAATCGATCTCGGTTAATCCACATTGGATTAGTTGGATTATGGTTGAGAAAATTACGCCATAAAACTTCAGCTATATCTGCCATACCCATAGGAACACCAGGATGTCCTGAGTTAGCTTTTTGTATTGCATCAATACTCAACGCACGTATAGCGTTGGCAAGCTCTTTACGTGAGAGCATTTTTTACTCCAAAATAGAAACTAATACTTTATAATATTGAACTTATGATAATTGTTAAATATTAAATATGTATATTAATTTATAATAAACGCAAAATATTAATTAAATTTAAAAATCAGTTAATAAATACTAAATTTTAAGTATATCTTCCATGTTATAGAAGAACTTTTAAGAATTTAATAGCTAATTTAACTAATGTTAAAATAATTCATTTATTTTTATCTATTATTTTTAACTATTATATTAAAATAAAAAATATAAAATAAAGAAATATTAATGAATAATAGTTTTAAAAATTAAATGATGATAATAATCATACTTAAATTTTATAAATTAAAAAGGAGTAAATATAATTTATTAATATCATTTGATTTGATTAAATAACTATATTTTATATAGATAAAATTTTTAATCTATATAAATCAATATAAATATCTAAAATTATAGAGAATATTATTATTTAAATTGTGGTAAATATTTTTTAAAAATTTTATTTTAAAAATCAATAAAAATTATGCGATTTTTTTTACAGCTTGAACATATAGCATATCTAATGCTAACGTAGCAGCTGTTAAGGATGTTAAATTACTATGATCGTAAGCTGGTGCCACTTCAACAATATCCATTCCTATAATATTCATACCTTGCATACCACGAATAATATTAATAACCTTATTATTAGTTAATCCCCCTATAACAGGAGTTCCAGTACCTGGTGCATATGCTGGATCGATACAATCAATATCGAATGTTAAATATACTGGTAAATTACTTACTGTACATTTTAATTCAGATAAGATATTATCTACACTGCGGTTATTTGCCTCTAATGCATCTAACACATTAAATCCTAAATTTTTATCAAATTCAGTTCGGATCCCTATTTGTATCGAGTGATGCGGATCAATCAATCCTTCTCTTGGCGCTGTATAAAACATTGTGCCATGATCAAATGTTATCTCATTAGTAGAATTAGAGTAAGTATCTGCATGAGCATCAAAGTGTATTAATGCCATTTTGCCAAATTTTTTTGCATGTGCTCGTAATAAAGGTAAAGTGATGTAATGATCACCACCAAAAGTTAACATATGCTTACCATTCAATATAAGTCTTTCAGCATGTTTTTCTAATTTATTAGATAAATCTTGTATATCACCGATATTATAAACTAAGTCGCCACAATCTATTATATTCATATAATGACGCAAATTAAAATTCCACGGCCAACGACATTGTTCCCAAGCAAGATTAGTAGAAATTTGACGAATAGCACTTGGTCCAAATCGACTACCAGGTCTTCCTGAAGTAGTAGCATCAAAAGCTACACCAGTTATGACCCAATCGGCTTTACTTTTATACGGTTGAAAATTAATTGGAAAACGCATAAAACCAAAAGCGTTAGACACTAAAGAATAATCATGTTTATAATTTAATGTATTATGCATTATATCCTCTAAATATCCTCTAAAAAATATATTTTTAATTGTATATATAAAATATATAATATCATTTATTTTTTTATGAAAATGATGCTGAATATTTCTTAAGACTTTAAAAAAGTTAAAAATAAACACATAATTATATTAAAATATTAATTAAATTTAAGATAATTAAATATCTTATTTAATATAAATAAATTAATAAAAATATATAAAAGTGAAATTAATCTATTAATTAGATAGTGATTACTATCATGTACGAATATTAAATTCATATAGAAAATATATACCTATAAAATATCATAAAGTATATTACTCATCTTCAAGGTAAGTATATCCGTATAATCCGTTTTCAAATTCTTTAATAAATTGTTCACATAATTTATGGTCAATATCAGTTTGTTGTTTTACTTGATTACAAAATAACATCAATAAATCAATAGGATTTAACTGTACGTACTGCAGCATATCTGCTACAGTATCCCCTTCATCTGATAACTGTATTTCTACGCTAGAATCAGGTAAAGCAAATACATTAACAGCTTCAGTATCGCCGAATAAATTATGCATATTACCTAATATCTCTTGATAAGCTCCTACCATAAAAAATCCAAGCATCGGAGGATTATTAATATCGTATTCTGGCATAGGCATAGTGCTAGCAATACCATCTCCATCAATATAATGTTCTATGATTCCATCAGAATCACAAGTAATATCTAATAGTACAGCTCTTCGCTGTGGAGTTTTATTTAATCCTTCAAGTGGTAATACAGGAAATAACTGATCTATACCCCAAGCATCTGGCATCGATTGAAACAATGAAAAATTAACATATATTTTATCAGCCATTCGCTCTTGTAACTCATCAATAATAGGGCGATGAGCACGGTTACTTGGATCTAAATGTTGTTGTATATAATGACAAATATTTAAATATAATTGCTCTGCCCAAGCACGTTGTCCTAAATCGTAAATGCCTGAAGAATATCCTGTATGAATATCAAAAAGGTCCATTTGACTATCATGTAACCATTCACGTAAAGAACGACGTACATTTGTTTCATGCATTTCTTGCCAAGTATTCCATAAACTTTTAATAGGACGTGGTGAATCGATATCTGGTGTTTCAGGATTATTGTTAAATTCATTACGTTCAACTCCAATAATATTGGATACCAACACAGTATGATGTGCTGTTACTGCACGTCCTGATTCGCTAATAACTGTTGGATGTTTTAAACCATGTTCTTCACAGGCATCGCCTATAGCCCAAATTATATTATTTGCATATTCATTTAAACCATAATTGACAGAGCAGTCTGATTGAGAACGTGTTCCTTCATAATCAACACCTAATCCCCCACCAACATCAAAACATTTAATATTAACACCTAATTTCGCTAATTCTACATAAAATCGTGCTGATTCTCTAATACCGGTAGCGATATCACGAATATTTGCCATTTGGGATCCAATGTGAAAGTGTAGTAACTGAATGCTATTAAGTCGTCCAGCTTGATGCATAATATCAATTAATTTAAGGACTTGTGAAGCAGATAATCCAAATTTAGATTTTTCTCCTCCACTTGATTGCCATTTACCAGATCCCTGTGATGCTAAACGGGCACGAATACCAAGGCGTGGCACTACATTTAAACGTTCTGTTTCTTCTAGTACTAAACGGACTTCTGTCATTTTTTCTATTACTAGATAAACTTTATGCCCAAGTTTTTCCCCGATAAGTGCAAGGCGAATATATTCACGATCTTTATAGCCGTTACAGACGATTACTGAGCGAGTTTTACCAGCATGTGCTAATACAGCCATTAATTCAGCTTTAGAACCAGCTTCTAATCCTAATGGTTCACCTGAGTTAATTAAAGATTCAATAACTCTCTTATGTTGATTAACTTTAATAGGGTATACTAAGAAATAGTCTCCTTTATAGCCGTAGGATTCACGTGCACGTTTAAAAGCTGCATTAATAGAACGCAAACGATGTTGTAAGATTTGTGGAAAGCAGAAAAGAGCTGGAAGACGCTGACCATTAGCTTCCCGTTCTTTAACTAATTTAGCCAGATCAACACGGACTTCAGGGCGATCAGGATCAGGACAAACACTAATATGTCCTAATTCATTAACATCGTAATAGTTATTACCCCACCAAGCAATATTATAAGTACGTAGCATTCTACTAGCTTCATAGTTGTTTATAGCTACTTCCTGCATTGAGCGTAGGACACCTTGTTCGTTAACTGATAAACCCTTGATATCTTTCATGTTGCTAGACATCCCAAACCTCAATCTTTATTAAATTAAATTTATGAAATTTTTATGATATCCAGTAAATATTTTCTATAGATATTATCTATCAATATTTAATTTTTATGTAAAAATATTAAAATCATATATTAGACAACAATCATACTTTTATATTGATACTAAAAATTAATAAATATAAGATAAACAAAAAATCATTAAACCTTTTATTGAAATTATTATGGTAGTAATATATGAATCTAGATAAAAATAGAATTAAAGATTAAAAATTATTAATTTAATATAAAATTAAAGGTAAATAAACCATAAAACAATAACGTAAAAATCATCATTCAAAATATTTATTAAATAAAACATTTATTAAAACATATTATCCAACTATAGATAATAGACAAACAGCTCCATAATATATTTAATTAGTAAAATCAAAAATATTTTTTTCATTTGATGATTTAAAATCAAAATCCTTTGTTATGAATTTAATTTCATATTAGCCATTAAAAAAATATATTTTAAAAAATAAATAATAAAAATCTTTAATATTTAAGTTGAAAACTTATGTAAAATTTCAGAATAAATATTCTTAATATAAATAATTTAAATAAATATCTATATTGATTTAATACACTTCTGTTATATATATATTTCTTGTAGTATTAATTTTAAAATAATATTAAATACAGTTGTTTATTAAATTAAAAGTATTTAAATTAAGAATATTAAAAGGTGAAAAAAGATAAAATGACTAAATACCTATTTACTTCTGAATCTGTATCAGAAGGACATCCAGATAAAATTGCAGATCAAATTTCTGATGCAATACTAGATGCAATTCTTGAGCAGGATATTAAAGCACGTGTAGCATGTGAAACTTTTGTTAAAACAGGAATGGTATTAGTTGGCGGTGAAATTACTACTAGTGCTTGGGTTGACATTGAAGAAATTACTCGTAGCACTGTACGTGAAATAGGCTATGTCGATTCTAATATGGGATTTGATGCTAACTCCTGTGCTGTATTAAGTGCAATAGGTAAACAATCTCCTGATATTAATCAAGGAATTAAAAGTATTAATCTTCTAGAGCAAGGAGCTGGTGATCAAGGTATTATGTTTGGATATGCAACTAATGAAACTGATGTTTTTATGCCCGCACCTGTTACTTATGCACATCGTCTAGTACAACGTCAAGCTGAAGTTCGAAAAAATGGATTACTTCCATGGTTACGTCCTGATGCAAAAAGTCAAATCACATTTCAGTACGATAAAGATAAAATAGTAGGTATTGATACAGTAATTCTTTCAACACAACACGTAGAAGATATTACTCAAAATGATCTACGTGAAGCTGTTATGGAAGAAATTATTAAGCCTATTTTACCATCAGAATGGATTACTGTAAATACTAAATACTATATAAATCCAACAGGACGTTTTGTAATCGGTGGTCCTATGAGCGACTGTGGTCTCACTGGACGTAAAATTATTGTCGATACTTATGGTGGTATGGCTAGACATGGTGGAGGAGCTTTTTCTGGTAAAGATCCATCAAAAGTTGATCGTTCAGCTTCTTACGCTGCTCGTTATGTTGCAAAAAATATTGTTGCAGCAGGGTTAGCAGATAAATGTGAAATTCAAGTATCTTATGCTATCGGTGTAGCGGAGCCTACATCTGTAATGATAGAAACTTTTGGTATGGAAAAAGTAACTAAAAAGTTACTTATCTTTCTTATACGTAAGTTTTTTGATCTAAGACCGTATGGAATAATTCAAATGATGAATTTACTGAAACCTATATACAAAGAAACAGCTGTATATGGCCATTTTGGAAGAGAAAAATTTCCATGGGAGAAAACTGATAAAGCTATGCAATTACGTGAAGCATCCGGTTTTAAGTTGGATAATGAAACATTTTAATAATTCATTCAATATTATTATAAAAAATGATAACTTAAAATATTATCAATATATATATAAAAATTTTTATCACTATAATTTCTGATTATCAGGATATAAATATATAATTTTATTTTAACTTTTGAAATTGTATGGCATATTTCTATATTAGATATATAAAAAAAAATATTGAATTTATTTTTCATAAAATCTTAAAATATCTCTAAATTTAAAGAGCACCTATTAACATTCTAATTAAATAAAAAATACGTTTAAAACCTAAATATATTTCTAAATAATAAATATTTTAAATATTAATTAAATTAACAGTAATAATATACATTTATTTTTTTTAATTAATGCAAATTTAATATAAAAAATACTTATTATAGAATATCAAGTTCTCCAATCAATTAAACTTTACCCGTAAGTATGTTCCTTATATATTGTTACAAATGGATAAACTTCGGAGGTAATATGCCTGATGATACTAATAAAACTTTTTTAAATTCAAAAAAAAACATGACTTTATTTATTTGTTTTTTAGCTGCTTTAGCTGGTTTGTTATTTGGTTTAGATATAGGAGTTATAGCTGGTGCTTTGCCTTTCATCGCTAAAGACTTCAACATTACAATACATCAGCAAGAATTGATTGTTGGTTCTATGATGTTTGGCGCTGCTATAGGTGCAGTGAGTAGCGGATGGATCTCATCTCATCTGGGTAGAAAAAAGAGTCTAATGATAGGTGCTATTCTATTTGTAATGGGGTCTATATGGTCTTCTATAACACCAAATTCAGAAATGTTAATCATCGCACGATTGATTCTTGGTTTAGCAGTAGGTATTGCTTCTTATACTGCTCCTTTATATCTTTCTGAAATTGCTCCAGAGAAAAATCGTGGTAGTATGATTTCTCTTTATCAGTTAATGATTACTATAGGTATTTTAACAGCTTACTTATCAGATACTATATTTAGTAATATCGGTGCATGGCGATGGATGTTAGGAATTATGACCATGCCAGCTATTATGCTACTAATTGGTGTTAATTTCTTACCAAATAGTCCTCGTTGGTTAGCAGCAAAAGGTAATTTTCATGATGCTAAGCGTATATTAGATCGCTTACGAGATACTAATGAACAATCTAAACGAGAGTTAGATGAAATACGTGAAAGCCTGAAGATAACTCAATCTGGATGGTATTTATTCAAAAGTAATAGTAATTTTCGACGTGCAGTATTTTTAGGTATAATCTTACAAATGGTGCAACAGTTTACAGGTATGAATGTAATTATGTATTATGCACCAAAAATTTTTGAAATTGCAAATTTTACTAATACAACTCAACAGATGTGGGGTACAGTAATTGTTGGTTTAGTTAATGTATTAGCTACTTTTATAGCCATTAAATTAGTAGATCAATGGGGCCGTAAACCAACATTAGTTCTAGGTTTTCTTATAATGGCTATAGGTATGGGTATATTAGGCACTTTATTATATATTGGCATTTATTCATCATATACCAAATATTTCGCTATCATTATGCTATTAATATTTATTATTGGATTTGCTATATCTGCAGGTCCACTAATTTGGGTACTATGTTCAGAAATTCAACCATTAAAAGGTAGAGATTTTGGCATAACAGTATCTACAACTACTAATTGGATTGCAAACATGATTGTAGGTGCTACATTCTTAACCATGTTAAATACCTTAGGAAATGCTATTACTTTTTGGATATATGCCACATTAAATATATTTTTTATATTAATAACTATTACCGTAATTCCAGAAACTAAAAATGTTTCATTAGAGCATATTGAACGTAATTTGATGGCTGGTAAAAAACTTCGAGATATTGGCCAAGAGTAAAACAATACATAAAATCTAAATACTTATACATCAACATTAAATAAGTAGATATTTATAATTAAGTATATTTATATTATATTTAATATAGATTTTTATTTAAAAAATAATTTTGTTCATTAAACTATATTACTACAATAATATATAATCTAGTTAATAACTTTTTCTAATATTCATTTTTTTAATCTATAAATATCTATTATTTTTATGTTTATTTTTTTATATGATAAAATCATTCTTTTAATGTAATTAATATTATTTATTATTAATCATTTTTATTTATAATATAACATGTAGTTAATATTATAAATAATTTAATTTTTATGAACGTTGTTTTTTTATTACCTTATAAAAAAAACTTTATAATATCAGCAATCTTAAAAAGTCATTAATAGTAATATAATTAAATTTAAATTTCATTAAAAATTATTTATAACTTAATCCAAATATAAAAATAAAATAATTTGGTTATGAGCGAAAAGTTCATAATTAGAATTATTCCATTATTAGAAAAAACATTAAACAAAAATTTTAATAAACCTGCTATAGCATATAAATATATATATAGAACAAATAAATGATTAAAACTTTAATTATTAATATTATTTTTTAAAGTAGGAACTTGAACATCGTAAAAGTAATTTTACAACATAGTATAAAAATATTTTTTATTAGTTTGTATCAAATGATACAGTATAACGCTAATAGGAGTTTTATGCGTATACCTCGTATTTATCATCCTCATTTACTTGAAATTAATAATGAAATTATCCTTAATAAAGATAATTTACATCATTTATATAACGTCCTTCGGATGACACTTAATCAAGAAGTTGAATTATTTAACGGAAGTAATTTAAATTATAGTGCTAAAATTATTAAAATTAATAAAAAATATATTAAAGTAAAGATACTAAGAGAATATTATTCTAATTTAGAATCTCCACTATACATACACTTAGGACAAGTAATATCACGCAGTGAAAAAATGGATTTTATTATTCAGAAAGCTAGTGAACTTGGAGTGAATGTAATTACACCTTTATTTTCTAAACGTTGTATTATAAAACTTGATCGAATGAAATTACTATCGAAAATTAAAAGATGGCAAAAAATTGCAATTTCTGCATGTGAACAATGTGGTCGTAATTATATACCTCAAATTCGTGAACCTATGGTATTAGAAAATTGGTGTTCAGAATCTGATGATAGTTTTAAAATACACTTACATATAAAAGCTATAAAAAGTATAAGTAAATTACCTAAGTCAATAAATAATATTCGTGTATTAATTGGACCAGAAGGTGGATTATCTTCAGCTGAAAGAGTTATGGCTGTACAAAAGGGATTTATTAATGTTCTATTAGGACCTCGTGTGTTACGGATGGAAACTGCTACTATAACTGCTATTACAGCCTTACAAGTGATATTTGGTGATTTAGGGTAAAATATACAAATAATTATAAATTATTATATATACATCACCTATAGATTATTAAATAATATACAAAAGATAAGTGAAAAAAATATTTTGAGAGAAAATAATGATTAAACTTGGTATAGTAATGGATTCAATTTTTTGTATTAATATCAAAAAAGATACCAGTTTTGCTATGTTACTAGAAGCACAACACCGTGGTTACGAAATTCATTACATAGAAATTAACGATCTTTTTTTACGTAACGGTATAACTTATGCACATACTCGCTTATTAAGTATTGAACAAAATTATAAAAAATGGCATAATTTTATTAGTGAACAAGAAATTAACCTCGGTGATCTCGATGTTATCTTGATGCGTAAAGATCCACCGTTTAATACTGAATTTATCTATACAACTTATTTATTAGAACGTGCAGAGGAACAAGGTACCCTAATCATTAATAAACCTCAGAGTCTACGTGATTGTAACGAAAAACTTTATGCCTCTTGGTTTACCGATTTAATTCCAGATACACTTGTTACTCGTAATAAAGAAAAATTACGAGATTTTTGTTACGAACATGGCGATGTCATCTTTAAACCTCTAGATAAAATGGGAGGTATGTCAATCTTTCGTGTAACAAAAAATGATCCAAATATTAGAGTAATTATTGAAACTCTTACTAATTATGGTCAATCGTTTTGTATGATACAAAATTATCTACCAGCTGTTAAAAAAGGTGATAAACGTATTCTAATGGTTAATGGTAAAGCAATACCTTATTGCTTAGCTCGTGTTCCGCAAGATGGAGAAACACGAGCTAATCTTGCTGTTGGTGGGTTTGGTAAAGTATGTCCACTCAGCAATTCTGATTGGGAAATTGCTCATCGTATTGGTCCTACTTTAAGAGCAAAAGGATTGATTTTTGTAGGTATAGATATTATAGGTGATAAACTAACTGAAATTAACGTAACCAGTCCAACATGCGTATGTGAAATTGAATCATCTTTTTCTATTTCAATTACTGGAATGTTAATGGATTTTATTGAAACACAGTTAAATTAAATTTAAGATAATATCAGAGCATAAGCTCTGTAAATCTTTTAAAATTGGCATGTCATTATAATTAAATATGCCAATTACTTTGGACATATAAGTAAGAATGAATTTACAGCATAATTTTTTAATTGCAATGCCTTCACTACAGGATCCTTTGTTTAAACGTTCAGTAATTTATATTTGTGAACATAACGAAAAAGGTGCTATGGGATTGATTGTGAATAAACCGATGGATAATTTAACAGTTGAAGGAATTCTTAAAAAGCTAGAGTTAAATCCTTCAAAACGTAATCCGACTATTAGGTTAGATAAACCAGTATTTACCGGTGGACCGTTAGCAGAAGATAGAGGGTTTATTATGCATTCTGCAGAACGATTCTATTCCTCTAGTATTCGTATTTCAGATACTACAGTAATTACTACATCTCGTGATGTTTTAGAAGTTATAGGTACAGAAGAACAACCAGAACAAGTTCTTGTTGCACTTGGGTATTGCGCTTGGGAAAAAAATAAGTTAGAACATGAACTATTAAAAAATGTTTGGTTGACAACTCCTGCAGATATTAATACTTTATTTCATACTCCAATAGCTGACCGTTGGCGAGAAGCTGCGCGTAATATGGGAGTAGATATACATAACGTAATTAGCGATGCAGGACATGCTTAATGAGAACTGAAACAGTTCTTGGTTTTGATTTTGGCACTAAGCGTATTGGAGTTGCGATTGGTCAATCTATAACAGGTACAGCACGTCCATTAGCTTTAATTACAGAAAAGAATAAAATATTAATTTGGAGAAATATAAAAAAGTTATTAAATGAATGGAAACCAAATTTCCTAGTAGTAGGATTACCACTTAATATGGATGGAACAGAGCAATCTATATCTATAAAAGCTCGTAAATTTGCGAAACAATTACAAAATTATTTTCATATACATGTTGAGTTACAAGATGAGCGTTTAACTAGTATAGAAGCAAAAGCTAATATTTTTGAACATGGAGGTTATCGTGCACTACAAAGTAATATTTATATTGATTCTCAAGCAGCAGTTATTATATTACAAGATTGGTTTAAAAAATATTAAATTTACAGTATGTTAAGTATTACCTTAAATTAATACTTAATTAAGTAGATCTTAATCTATAGATATGAATCATTCACAAATATTTTTGTATGATATAAATACTAATAAAAAAGTATTAAATAGAATTTAAATTCTATTAAGATCTTACATATGAGCTCTAATCATATAAAGTAAATATATTATTTAGTGTTAAGATATTTACTTTATATGTATCAATTTTATTGATTTTTAGTTTTTAAAACTTCTTAGGTTATATGTATATAGACAAACCTTACAAATAAATAATATAATTTAATTATGACTTATATTAAAAATAATTTATATCAAGTACGCGAACGTATTAAGTTTTTAACTAAATATTACGGACGTGCATCAGAAACAATCAAACTAGTAGCAGTAAGTAAAAATAAATCCATAAGTGAAATCATAGAAGCTATTAATGCTGGTCAACAAGAATTTGGAGAAAATTATGTTCAAGAATGTATTGAAAAAATAATTAAATTAAAGAATTATCCTAAATTACAATGGCATTTTATTGGTCATTTACAAGCTAATAAGAGTCGTTTAATTGCAGAAAATATATCCTGGTGCCATACTATTGATGGAATAAAAATTGCTAAGCGCTTAAATAAGCAACGACCAGATTTTTTGCCTCCATTAAATGTATTAATCCAGATAAATATTAGTAAAGAAAAAAATAAATTTGGAATTCTACTAGAGGATCTAAAAGAGTTAGCGCAACAAGTGTCATCTTTACCTCGATTATCTCTACGTGGACTCATGGCTGTTCCTACTGCTTATGTAGATTACTATAGTCAATTAGAAGTTTATAAAAAAATGGCATTAGCTTTCTATAGTTTACAGAAAAAATATCCAAAAATAGATACACTTTCTTTAGGAATGAGTAATGATTTAGATGCAGCAATAGCTGCAGGAAGTAATTTAGTACGAATTGGCACTAATATATTTGGTGTAAGGGTATAAAAATTATGTATTCAATTTAATAATACATTAATATAAATACAATATTTATATAAATAATAATGATTCAACTATTAAACATTTAATATAATTGATATTATTAAATAAATTAATTCAAAATTAATAATTTAGTTATAAAAATTAAAAAAGTATATAAAATAATGATGCATAAAGTTGTTATCGCTACTAATAACCGAGATAAAATTAGTCAATTAACTGATATTTTATTAAATTTTCATTTTGAAATAGTAACACAAAGAGAGTTAGGTATTGATTCAGTAAAAGAAAGTGGTTTCACTTTTATAGAAAATGCAATTATAAAATCACGCTATATAGCACAAATCACAGGTTTACCAACAATTGCTGATGATTCAGGGTTAACAGTAAATGCTTTAGATCATGCTCCAGGAATATATTCCGCACGTTATGCCGGTGAATTTACAAGTGAACAGCGGAACAGAGAAAAATTATTAAACGAAATGAAGAGTGTACCACACGGTAAACGTCAAGCACAATTTCATTGTGTATTAGTTTATATGAAACATTCTAAAGATCCAATACCATTAATATCTTATGGTAGTTGGATAGGTGAAATTACCTACAAAGCTATAGGGATAGGTGGATTTGGCTATGATTCTATTTTTTATATACCATCTTTAGGCAAGACAGCAGCCGAATTAAGCGATAAAGAAAGATACTTTATTTCTCATCGAGGTAAAGCATTAAATCAATTGATAAATATGTTATCTAATGCTTAAATTACCCCCATTAAGTTTATATATTCATATACCTTGGTGTATACAAAAGTGTCCATACTGTGACTTTCATTCACAACCGTTGAAGGGTCGACTACCAAATATTAAATATATTAATCATTTATTGCATGATTTAGAACAAGATTTACAACATATTTCAAATAATCGTGAAGTAATTAGTATTTATATTGGGGGTGGTACCCCAAGCTTATTAAGTAATAATGCAATACAGATGCTTATGGATGGTATACGCACTAGATTACTATTGAATGAAAATTCAGAAATTACTATAGAGATAAATCCAGAAATAATAGATTCGAATAGATTTATAAAGTATCAAAAAACTGGTATTAATCGTATTTCAATTGGAGTACAAAGTTTTAATTCAAAAAAGCTAAAATCTCTTGGACGAACACATAGTTCTAAAAAAGCTAAAGAAATAATTAATTTAGTATCAAAGATGAATTTTAAGAGTTTTAATATTGATTTAATGTATGGCTTACCAAATCAATCTTTAGAAGAAGCTATACATGATTTATGTCAAGCTATTGTTTTAAATCCACCTCATTTGTCTTGGTATCAACTAACAATTGAGGCAAATACGTTATTTAATTCATACCAACCATCACTTCCTGATGATACTACGTTATGGAATATATATAAAAAAGGTAATCAGTTATTAACTGCTGCAGGATATCATAGGTATGAAATTTCAGCTTATGCTAAACCTGGATATTATTGTAAACATAACCTTAACTATTGGCGCTTCGGAGATTATCTTGGAATTGGATGTAGTGCACATGGAAAACTAACAAAACCAAATGGATGTATAATCCGTATAGTAAAAAATAAATATTTATATAGTTTTATGAATGGTAAATATATTGATACACAATATCAACTAAATAACGATGATAAAAAAATTGAGTTTTTAATGAATCGTTTTAGATTATTTGAAAATATTCCGTGTTCAGATTTCTACAAATATACTGGATTACATGAAACAGTCATTGAATCTCAAATTAAAAATGCAATTGCTTCTGGTTATTTATTAAAAGTGAAGAATTATTGGAAAGTAACTAAAAAAGGAAAATTATTTTTAAATTCATTACTTGAATTATTTTTATAACTTATACGCTATTATTCACATGACATTATCGTATTACAAATATTCCTTATTATACAATGTTTTATATAGTAAGTTCACTAAATACTATACATTACTTACTAATATGTAGTAATATATATTACTTTAATAAAAAAATTACTATGTAACTCTTGTAAAAAATAGCTCCCAAATATTATTTCCTAATAGAGATGCACGTTTTTCAAATTTAGTTAAAGGACGAGTTTTTAAAATTAATGGATAAGGACCATCAATTTTTAACTCATTTATATAACAGTCTATGCTATTAATAATTTTTAAGATATGATTAGCATAAGTTCTAGAATCAGTTATAATATGAAAAACACCTCCTATCTGGAGTTTTTTTAGTACTAATTGAGCAAATGATAATTGTAATATACGACGTTTATTGTGACGAATTTTATGCCATGGATCTGGGAAAAAAAGTTGTACTATAAATAATGTGTTATCTGGAATCATTTCTTGAAGAACTTCAATTGCATCATAACAAATCATGCGTAAATTTTTAACTCCCGCTTCTTTAGCTGAAGCTAGACAAGCGCCTATACCTGGTATATAAACTTCTATTCCCAAAAAATTTATATGAGGGTTATTTTTAGCCATTGCTACTAATGAATTACCCATGCCAAAACCTATTTCCATAATTAACGGAGCATCGTATTTAAACAATGTAACTAAATTTATTAGTTCTTTTTTAAATCCAATACCTATTTCTGGCCAATGATAATAAATAGCAAACTGCTGTTTTTTTGTTAAACGCCCTTGGCGACACATAAAACTACGAATATGATGTAATTTTTGATTATTTTTATTCAATTTTAATGTAATTAAATTATTTATTTTGCTAATACGTTGATATTTACTTCAGTTATTTTTTAAATTTTATCTATTAATTAATATATAGGTTAATAACTACATGTTCAAATACATTTATTTAAAGTTTCCTTTTATAAGTTAAATCTTTTATCAGTCATAATAAATATTCATTAATATCCAATAATTAGCACTTATAATGTTATTAGACACTAAACTAATTAAATGTATATACATATATTTATAAACGTATTTAATATTGCATATATAACTAAATTATATATGCAATATTAATAAACTAAAAAATGTTATGTATATTGATAAATTAACATTTTTATCGATTACATGTCATTTAAAAAATCTAAATAATAATCTTAATTTAGCTAAAGGATAAAATATTTATGGGACGTATTATTTTTTGTACTTATTTACAACGTCATGCAGAAGGTCAAGATTTTTGTTTATATCAAGGAGAATTAGGAAAGCGTATATATAATGAAATTTCAAAAGAAGCATGGCAGGAGTGGCTAGTTAAACAAACAATGATAATTAATGAACAAAAACTAAATTTAATTCATCATAAGGATCGTAAAATTATAGAAAGCGAAATGTTGGTTTTCTTATTCAAAGAAAAAAATATATCTGTGTAATAATGTAAACCTTATTGATGATTAATAATTAAAACTCAAAATATCATAATAATATTATTATAGGTTATTACTTTAGTTTTAAATTAATATACCATTAATAATAGTTAAAAATATTTTTAGAATAATTAAACAGAATAAAATAGCCTTCCTTTACAAGGCCACAAGAAAAATATAATAGTTTATATATTATATATAGTTATCTTTAATTTATTTTATAAATAGCATTTACTTTTAAAAAACTTAATAAATCTATATTTACATTATCTTAATTAGTTATAACAAAATCAAGTGGCGCATTTTTATATATGATTATTTTCTACACTATGTACTATTTTACTAGTAGATTTCAATGGTAATATTTGATCTTTATCAGTATGAATAATTAATGTCAATCTAGGTAAGTTAAATAAATCTACATAAAAATTAGTTTCAAAAAAATTTTACACAGTCTATCATCCCTTTTAAAGCAGCAATAACTACGATATTCAAATTTTGAATCAAAAATTCATCAGATACTTTATATCCAATATTATTAATTCCATAAAATGAAAGAAGAAAATTTTTAATAAATGAAGATATATCTTCATTTTAAGATTGTTTTATATTATCAAATACAGATTTTTCTATTCTATTTAGATAATATTTATTTTAATTTAAAATCCAAGTAATACTAATAATACTAATCTTTTTATTTTTTTATCTCATAAAACATATGTAATTAAAAACATCACCGTCTCCTATTGTTGAAAATACTACAAGGATAATACTATTGAGCTATAAATGTTCTATAAATATATAAATATCTCTTTAGCAAAGGTCTTGTGATCATAACCTTACTATGATTGTTCGAAACGTCCGAATTCCCGGTAATCAAATACAATTACTCGGTAACCATAATTCTTTGTAACCATAATTGGTAAAAAAAACATCTGACTATCTCACAATCTAAGTCTAGTGACCAGACATAACTGAATAAAATTAGTTGTTTTTGCACCAATTTCGATAATAAATATTTATATTATCTTTCGATTTTTTAAAAAAAAATTATAAGATCATTTATATTAAAATATTTAAGTGAATAAATTATTAAATATTTTATAAGTACTATTAAAATTGATTAAAAAAAGTGTAACAAATAACATTTGATAGATTTTAAAAGTAAAATTATTTAATGAATCTATATCTATATCTATATCTTATCATGAATTTTAAATTCATTTAAATAATGATTAGTTACTTTAAATAATTTTACTAATAGTAAAATTTACTTGTTAGCTGAAAATTTAATACTAACCTTAATATATATAATAAATATTTTATATTTTTAATTAAGCTAAGATTAAATAGGACTAAAAATGAATAAACTGAAAGGTGGTAGAGGTAATTTTGCTATGGATCATGAAAGAGCTCGTGAAGCTGGTAAAAAAGGAGGAACTGTAAGTAGCGGAAATTTTAAAAATAATCCAGAACGTGCTGTCAAAGCTGGACGTAAAGGAGGGAAAAAAAACCGACGTACTTCAGATTATAATGTAGCTAATTGATTACAGTATAAAAATACTATCAGCTATAGAAATTTTTCTAAGGATATATTTATGAATAGCGAAGAAAATTTTCTCGACTGGGTTAAAGATGCACATGCCATGGAAAAACAAGCTGAAAGCATGCTAGAAAAAATGGCATCTCGTCTTGAATCCTATTCTTCTTTTAAAGAACGGATTGAAGAACATATTAAAGAAACTCATGAACATCAGATATTAGTACAAAACATCATCGATCATTATTGTAGCTCCCGCTCATTATTTAAAGATGTTGCCGGAAAACTTTGTGCATTTGGTCAATCTATAGGTGGAATGATGGCTAGAGATGAAATAATAAAAAATGCCATTAGTAACAATGTTTTTGAACACTTTGAAATTGCAAGTTATACATCTCTAATAACTGCAGCTCTTCATATTAATGACACAAAAAGCGTACAAATATTTAAACGTATTCGAGAACAAGAAATTGCTATGGCTGACTGGACAATTACAAATTTACCAAATATTACAGAACAATATCTTATTAGATCTGATATATAGAATAATATTATTTTAAAATTTTATCGTAAAACAAATAAAAATACTTTAATGAGGGCTACATGATAAATTAATATTTGTCATGTAGCCCTTAAATTAAGATAAATAAAAATTATATAATGCCCGGACGCGGAATCGAACCACGGACACGGGGATTTTCAGTCCCCTGCTCTACCTACTGAGCTATCCGGGCAAAACTATTTAAACTTTTAGTATAAATTTAGTATAAATATTAATTATAACCTCTTATTACATAACTTCTTTTTTAAAATTTCTTTAAAAAAAAGACAAAATCATTTTTAAACATTCCAATTAATGAAATTAATTAATAATATATGATAGATTTAGAATCTTTGCAATTAAATTATAGTAATATTATTACTATCTAAATAATAACAATATTGTGAAACCTATTTTCACTTTTATTTTATTAAATATATAATTTTTAATTATATATTTAATATTAAAATTAAATATATTTTTTCTTTTTAATATAATTTATATTTAATTTAACTAAATCAAAATATTAACTTTGAAAGTTAAATTATTTTCTAATTTTGGATATTTTCATTATTTATCTATAATCTAAATTTATTTATATAATTATAAAACTTTTATTTATATAAAATTAGTGTTAATGATCAGAAATATTTCGGAAAATTACATCAGGATAACGTTCTTGAATAAGACTAAGATTTACCATAGTTGGTGCTATATAAGCAAGATTACAATTAGCATCAAGTGCTAGGTTACTTTCATTTTTATTCTTAAATTCAATAAACTTCTTAACATCATTGCACTCTATCCAACGTATAGCTGAGATACTAACTGATTCATAAATTATATCAATGTTATATTCAGTTTTCAACCTTACTATTACTACCTCGAATTGCAAAATACCAATAGCTCCTATAATTATTGCATTAGTATTTAATGGACGAAATACTTGTATAGCTCCCTCTTCTGATAATTGAATTAATCCTTTTACTAATTTTTTTTGATTGAACGGATTACATAGAAGAACACGACGAAATAATTCTGGAGCAAAATTTGGAATGTTAATAAATTGTAAATTTTCACCTTGAGTAAAAGTATCGCCAATTTGAATAGTTCCATGATTATGTAGTCCTATAATATCTCCTGGATAAGCTTTTGTTATCTGGAAACGATTACTTGCCATAAAAATTAATGCATCAGATACAATGATATTTTTACCAGTACGTACTTGATATAACTTCATGCCTTTATTATATATACCTGAAACTACACGCATAAAAGCAATTCTATCACGATGTTTTAAATCCATATTGGCTTGAATTTTAAAAATAAAACCAGTGAATTTATTTTCTTTAGATTCTACAGTACGAGTTTTGGTATTACGAGGAAGCGGTATTGGTGCCCACGGGATAAAGCTATCTAGCACATGATTAACTCCAAAATTACACATAGCACTACCAAAAAATACTGGAGTAATTTTACCATTAAGGAACATGTTTTTATCAAAATCAGGTAATACTCCCTTCATGATAGCAATTGTATTGCGTAGTTCCTTGGCTAAATCAATCCCTATAACTTTATCAAGTTTTGGATTATATAATCCTTTAACAACATACATATCCTCCAAAATTTCTTTATAATGTTTAGAAGTATATAAATAAGTCTCATCATTGTAAAGATGATATACACCTTTAAATTCTTTGCCATAACTAATTGGCCAAGTAATAGGAACACATGTAATTTTTAGCTCATTTTCTACTAAATCTAGTAATTTTATTGGATCATAAATTTCACGATCAAGCTTATTCATAAAAGTAATAATAGGTGTATTACGCAAACGAGTAACTTTTATTAATTGACGTGTACGACTTTCTATTCCTTTTGTAGCATCTATTACTAATAAACAACAATCAACTGCTGTTAACGTACGATAAGTATCTTCAGAAAAATCATTATGTCCAGGAGTATCTAATAAATTAATAATTATTCCACGATATAGAAATTGAATCACAGAAGTAGTAATAGAAATACCTCGTTGTTTTTCTATTTGCATCCAATCAGATTTAATCTGTGATTTAGTATCATGTTTTTTACCTTTATCATATATATAAATATTTTGTTGTCTAAGTGACAACATTTTTTCAGTAATAGTAGTTTTACCAGCATCTGGATGTGAAATGATTGCAAAGGTACGTCGTCGCATTATTTCTTGTAAAAAATTAGAATGAGACATAAATAAATTCTTCTTCTTTCTTGCTAATACTTTTTAAACCTACTACTAATAGTAGTATTTAAATATAATATTTATATCTAAATTCAAAATTTTTATATCAAAAAATTTGATTATATGTATTACAATAAATAATACCTATTATTATAATTTATTACTATTGATCAAATAGCATTTTTAAATTAAGTAAATTAGTTTTGATAAAAAAAATAAGTTTAATATAAAGTAAATAACCATTAATTATTATACAAATAATTTTAATTATAGAGATATAATGATCAAATATCATATATAACTCATTTTACTAAAATGAATTATAATTTGTCTATCTTTATATTAATAATTTTTTTTATTCTTATATAAAAGAAATAATTAAATATTTAGTAGTAATTAATACTTAATAGTTAAGTGATAAAAATCAAATATTAACTAACTATAGCAGTATTCATAATATGAAGATGAAATCAATTACTATAATTATTTTCTCCTAATAAAAAATATAATGATAATGGCATTGTGTTATATTATAAAATAATATATATCTATATTATGTTTGATAAAATAAGATGTATTATATACATAATATAAATATCTTATTAAATTTTTTCATAATTAATATTATTATGGTAAATAAAATTAGTTTTAAAGGATTAATCAATGTTAACTGTTGAAATGATATCATATCTAAATAATCAATTAAATTTAGAGTTTTTTTCTGCTAATCTTTATTTACAAATGAGTGCATGGTGTAGCGATAAAAGCTTTGAAGGAACTGCATATTTTTTAAAAATGCATTCACGTGAAGAAATGGAACATATGCAAAGATTATTCAATTATTTAAGTGATACTGGTGCAATGCCGCAATTAGGAAATATTAATGCACCTTCAGTATGTTGGAATTCACTAGGTGATGTCCTTAAAGAAGCTTTAGAACATGAAGAATTAATTACAACTAAGATTAATGATCTAGCTCATGTTGCAATGATGAACAAAGATTATTCAACATTTCATTTCCTTCAGTGGTATGTAGCAGAACAACATGAAGAAGAAAAATTATTTAAAACTATATTAGATAAACTTACTCTAGTTGGTTATAAAGGTGAAGGATTATTCCTAATTGATAAATATTTAGAACGTCTAACTACACAAAAATTCAATAAAAATAAAAATTTATCTTAAACACAATTTAAACTTAATTTAAGTTGAAAAAGTTAATGTATAAGATTTTAATAAAAATAAATATTTTTTTATTTTTTTTTGAAAAAATTATAATATAAAAAAAGATATCATTATCTTAATTTAAAAAGAAAAATCTTTTTAAAAAAAATAAATATTTAGATAAATATCTAAATATAATTAATTTATGTTAAAAAAATATTTACATATTATTAATATTTAGATGTCTTTTTTTTTAAAAAATTTTTAATAGTAAAAAATTAAAGTTTATTATTAGCAGTTATTAGGATTATTCTTACGTATTTTTCATATCCATTTATTCTATTTATTCAATCTACTATAGAATCAATTATTTATTTTTTAAAAGATAAAGTATTCTTATAATAAATTTATTGATATCTATTTTATAAATTGATAAGCAATTATATTAATCATGAAATACTCAATTTAATCCTTGTATATATTTTAATCGATGTATTTACTACATTTTTTATTTTATATTTAATGAATTAAACCTTAATAGATATCAAGTTAAATAAAGATTTAATAAAAAAATAAATATTTTAATTACATAATATGCAAGGAATGAATAATGGGTATAAAAAAATATAATACTATTATGGTTAACGCAGGACGTAGTAAACGTTATACTCACGGAGCAGTTAATCCTGTAATTCAACATGCTTCATCCATTATCTTTAATACAATAGACGACAAAAAACGTGCTACTATTGGTCGTACTAATGGAAGTCTATTCTATGGTCGTCATGGTACTCTTACGCATTTTTCTTTACAGCAGGCTATGACTGAACTAGAAGGTGGTTTTGGATGCATGTTATATCCATGTGGTACAGCAGCAGTAACTAATGTAATGCTTGCTTTTGTAAGTACAAATGATCATGTACTAATGAGTGGAGCAGCATATGAACCTACACAAGCTTTTTGTACAAAAATATTAAAAAAATTAAATATAACTACAACATTTTTCAATCATTGTATTGGCAATGAAATCGAATTATTGATACAAAGTAATACTCGTATAGTATTTCTAGAATCACCCGCTTCGATGACAATCGAAGTTCAAGATATTCCATCTATTGTAAATGCTGTACGTGCTAAGGCACCTAACATTATAATTATATTAGATAATACTTGGGGAGCAGGCATACTCTTTAAAGCACTTTCTCACGGTATTGATATATCCATTCAATCAGGTACAAAATACTTAGTTGGTCATAGCGATGTTATGATTGGTACTGCTGTTGCAAATAAACGCTGTTGGACACAGCTATATGAAAATTCATATTTAATGGGACAAATGGTTGATGCTAATACTGCTTACATGGCAAGTCGTGGTTTACGTACGCTTAGTGTACGGCTTAAACATCATGAAGAAAGCGCATTACAAATAGCAAAATGGCTTGAAAATCAACCAGAAGTAGAAAGAGTCAATCATCCTGCATTAAAAAATAGCAAGGGTCATCAATTTTGGAAACGTGATTTTATAGGAAGTAATGGTTTATTCTCATTTGTTTTACATAAAAAATTAAATGCTAAACAATTAGCAAATTATTTAGATCATTTTCATTATTTTAGCATGGCCTATTCTTGGGGTGGATATGAATCCCTTATTATAGCTCAGCAACCAGAAGAACTTGCCACAATTCGACCATCTGGAGATGTAGACTTTAATGGAACATTAATACGCTTACATATTGGTTTAGAAAACATAAATGATTTATTAAATGATCTTAAGTTAGGTTTTATACGTTTACAAAATTAATAGATAAAATAATATGTAAGTTATTAATAATATTTCTTTTTAAAAAAAGAGGAATAGCAAAATCCATTTAAATAATAGGATAGCATATGACTATTTTATACACTATTATTCAAGCACTTTGGAATCAAGATTTTATAACATTAGCTAATCCAAATATAGTATGGATAATATACAGCATAATGTTCATTATTATTTTTTTAGAAAATGCTTTACTACCAGCTGCTTTTCTACCTGGAGATAGTCTTCTTTTATTAGCAGGTGCAATGATAGCTAAAGGTGTAATGAATTTTACATTAACTATGTTTATTTTAACTATTGCATCTAGTTTAGGATATTGGCTAAGTTATTTACAAGGACGTTGGCTTGGCAATACTAAAATTATAAAAAATTGGTTAATGCATATACCTATAAAGTATTCTCAAAGAGCATCATACATGTTTAATCGCCATGGTCTCCTTGCTTTATTGATAGGACGTTTTTTAGCATTTGTTCGTACTATATTACCTATTATAGCTGGTATCTCTGGATTACAAAATGGATTATTTCAATTATTTAATTGGATTAGTGGAGTATTATGGGTTAGTATAATACTTAGTATAGGATTTATTATTACTCAAGTACCGTTTATAAAACAGTATGAAAATCAAGTTATATTTATTTTTATGATGTTACCAATTGTTTTATTACTTATTGGGCTTTCTGGTAGTATTATTATGATTTGGAAAAAACGTAATTAAAAAAAATTTTTTATAAGCTTACTATACTTTATTTTCTCCATTAATATATCAATCAAAACGTGACAGTGTTATTGAAGGATTCAATATAAAAATTTAACTAATACACTGTAAAACTTATGTCCTATCATTCATTATAAAATAAATCATTGTTATTAAAAGTAATTAATTTAATAATTTGAAGTTTATATTAATATATGGTTTTATTTAATTAACTAATAATTCGATAAAATATAATTTTATACTTAATATTCAGAGCTAACTGATATTCTCTTAACTGAAATATAGAAATAAGTTTTTATAAAATATGTTGTGTGCAATATAATTGCATTAAAATAGTAATATACAGGTAGTATTATTAGTTAATGAATCGTTAGCGCTGAGATCTATAATCTATATTTATTTATATAAATATAGATTATCCTTAGTACATTGTCTATTAAATATATTAACAGATACTTATGCCTAAAAATTACTTAAAATAGTTTCTATAGATCATTCCTTTAATCATAACTAATTATGAATATGTATAGTGTACACAAATAAATATTATTAAAAATGTCTTCTTACATTAAATACTAGTAATTTACTATAAATAATTAATAGATAATTTTTTATGATCAAGATAAAGGCCTACAATTAATTTAAAAAAAGAAAAAATAATAAACTAATAATAATGTTTATCAATTAACATTTATTAAACAAATAAAATATAAAATTTAAACTATATTAATAATGCAATTTCATAATAAATGAACTTATTCCTCATAATAACTTACCTAAATTTGTTTAAAATAAATAATTTATCTAATGCTTGTTTTTTTTAGTTTAGTAACTTCATTATTTAATTCTTGTATTTTTAAAGCCATTAATGTATGACAATAATTAGTTAATTTTTTTACTGTTATAGATTTAAAATTAGAAGGATATACTGGTGGCATCATTTCAATAATTACTATTCCATTATTCCAGCGATTTAATTTAATTTTATTATGGGTATTAGAAATGACGATTGGAATAATAGGAACTTTAGCAGCTATCGCTACATGAAAAGCTCCTGTTTTAAACGGTAATAAGCCCTTACCCCGACTACGTGTTCCTTCAGGAAATATCCAAAAAGAAATACGTTTTTTATGAAATTTATTTATTATCTCATTAATAGTATTATATGCATTTATTCGATTATTCCGATCTATTACTATGTTACCAGTTAACCAATATAATTGACCGAATAAAGGAATCCATAATAAACTTTTTTTACCTACTGTAACGGTAGTAGGTTGTACAATATTAGCTGCTATGATTATATCATAATTATTTTGATGATTAGCAATATAAATTGCATTACCATAATTAGTAACATTAACTGGTTTACGCAATTTTACCCTAATACCGAAGACAATTGATAAACGGCCAAACATATGACTAAAAGTTGCGACATGCTGTGGATTACGTGGAAAACATAAACACCAAATACTACCAAATATACAAATTATTGTTAAATAAATTAATGCAATAATAAATCGTAAAATTAATAACATAAACTCCTCAATAATATGATGATTAAAATCTTATTAATGTGTTAATATTTCATTTTTTGAAAAATATTAATTAAGGTTATGCTAATGGTAGTCTTACATAATCAATATTCTATATTAAAACGTATAATAAGCTACAATATTGTCTATATTGTATACGTAGTTTAATAATTATAATAATTTATCTTTATTTTCAGTTAATTCAGCAACTGATTCTAAATCATATTAAAAATTAATTCAATTACAGAGATTCTTTTTGCCAGCTGAATAATCATTGATATACCACGGTTATCATAGATGAAGTTATGAACAATATTCAATATGTAAAATTAATTTAAAATATTTGATGTAACCAGCTAATATTTTATCACTACATATTATTATGTCTAATAAAGATTATAATTAGGATATTTAGAATTAATATGTATCCTTTGACATTTACGTACTTTTAAATTTAATTAAAATTTCAATGTTATCTGCATGATAATCAGATTTTTTTATTACTATTTTAATAGTATTATTAATACTAAAATTTAGTTTTTAGTAAAATATTTCTTATTTTATTAATATATATTAAGAATAATAATATTTTAATAATGAATACAATACTAATAATAAGGTGATTATATTCAATACATATATTTATTTTAGAATATTCCATTCCTTTAATAGCGTTCTATAGTGTAATTCTAACCATTGTAGAGACAAAATAGTTGCTGCATTATCAATGATACCTTCTTGAATCCATTGATAAGCTTGTTTACGGCTTACTACATGGACAAAAATATCTTCATTTTCTTTTTCTACACCATACTGACTACTTTTTGATAAATTACTATCTATTTCTCCTAATAGAACATATAATCGTTCAGATGTACCACCAGGACTTGCCAAATAACTCATTATTGGTTTAATACGCTTAATCTTTAAATTTGCTTCTTCAACTGCTTCACGACGGACTACTTCTTCCGGTGTTTCTCCATGCTCAATAGTACCAGCAATTACTTCAAGTAGCCATGGCGTTGAGCTAGAATCAAAAGATGCTATTCTAACTTGTTCAATCAAAATTACTTTATCCAACAATGGATCATATGGAAGCAAAACAGCAGCATGTCCACGTTCAAAAACTTCACGTATTATTTCTTTACTCATTTTACCATTAAAGCGACGATGGATAAAGAAATAACTAACTATAGAAAAAAAACCTTCATATTTTTTTTTACGAGTAATAATTTTTATATCATTTTTATTGAAAAAGATAGGAGATTTTTTAATATTCAATAAATGTTAATTCCTTAAAATTAGATTTAGATAAAATAAAAAAACAATATTTAATATGTTAAGTACTTTAAATTTTAAATTAATACTTAATTACTTTCAGTAAATTTAATGATATTTTTATTAAATTAGTACATTATTAATTTAGTTAAAAAATAAGCAAGAATAATAAAAAATTTCTAATATCATAAATAATATAAAAAATATTTAATTTTAAAAGTATATATTCTATTACATAGATATATGCTTATATTAATAATTTTTTAAATATTTTATTTTTATGTAATATAATTATTTTCTTGTAATCGACGATATGTGACTAGATCTTCAATTGTAATTAAAGGCATATGATGTTGTTTTGAAAATAATATAGCTTCAGGCATACGAGTCATACTACCGTCATCATTTGTTAATTCACATAAAACAGCTGTTGGTTTGAAATCTGCTAAAGTCATTAAGTCAATAGCTGCTTCAGTATGTCCATTACGTTCTAGTACTCCACCTTTACAGGAACGTAATGGAAAAACGTGACCAGGGCAATTTAAATCACTTGGCTTAGCTTTATCTGCAATCGCTGTATGAATCGTAGTAATACGATCGCGAGCTGATACACCAGTTGTAACACCAGATGCTGCTTCTATAGTAACAGTAAAACCTGTTCCATAAGTACTAGTATTATTTTTTACCATCATAGGTAGATTTAATTGTCGACGGCGTTCTTCAGTAATGCAAAGACAAACAATACCACTACCATAACGAATCATTAACGCCATCTGTTCAATCGTGATAGTTTCAGCAGCAAAAATCATATCACCTTCATTTTCACGATTTGCATCATCTATAACAATTACGCCACGACCATTTCGTAATGCATCAATAACATGTTCTACACGTTGTTTTAGCATACCAAATTTAATAAGAAATTTTTGATTTTTCATATAATAAAAACCTTATAAGTATATATATAGATAACTAGGACTAAAATAATTTTTTTAAATAGACAAAACAAATATTTATAAATTATACTTAGTTGAGTTTTTATATATAAATAATGCATTGTCTTATTTTATCAGTATGATAAGCTTTACTATAGAATTTCATGAAATTTTATTTATATAAAAGATATTTCATTTTTATTTTAAGTTAATTGAATTAACTAATAAATATTATTTAAGTTTAAAATTAAAAATTAATATGATATCAAATAGATAGATAATGGTAATCTATGAAAATTATGAAAATATAGATATTATTGTTTTTTAAAATTGATAATTTTAAATGTCCGTTTTTTAAAGTTATTTAAAACATTATACTTAATAGGTTTAAATATTTATTATTTCTATATTTCTATTATTAAATTACAATATAATTAAGAAATCATAAATAATTAAATGGATTTATTTTTAGTAAAAAAAATTAATTATTATTTTTTTAACTACAAATTTTAACTCAAATATTCAACACATTACTAACATATCATATAAAGAATATTTCATTCAATTAAGATTGAAAGCATATTGAGTTGTAAACTACTGAGAATAATATTAAATTTAGATAAAAAAATAGATATTTCATAATAAATTATTTTATGAAATAAGATTTCATAATGTAAAAATATTTCTTTTAATTATCACGAATAGTTTTAATAATATTTGTAGTTGAGATATTATGTTCTAAATTAATAACACATACATCTCCGCCATTATCCCATATTTCTTTACTGCCTACAATATTTTCTAATTTATAATCACCCCCTTTTACAAGTAAATCTGGTAGTATTGCTGCAATTAAACGCTGTGGTGTATCTTCTTCAAAAGATACGACCCAATCTACAGCTGCTAATGCGCTAAGAACAACCATCCGATTTTTTAATGAGTTTACTGGGCGATTTTTACCTTTAATACGTTTTGTAGATTGATCACTATTTACAGCTACAATTAAACGATCACCAAGTTTACGTGCATTTATTAAATAAGAAACATGCCCAGCATGTAAAATATCAAATACACCATTTGTCATAACTATTTTTTCACCACGTTGATGAGATATTGCTACTGCAGCTTTAAGTTCTTCTTCTGTCATTACACCAAAACTACTAGTGGCATTTTCTAATTCAAAAGTATTAACAGTAGAGGTACCTAGTTTACCTACAACTAAACCAGCTGCTGCATTAGCAAAAAAACATGCTTCTTCAAGACTTTGACCAGCAGCGATAACAGAAGCTAAAACACCAATTACTGTATCACCAGCTCCAGTAACATCGAAAACTTCTTGTGCCTGAGTAGGTAAATGTAATGGATCTTTCCCTTTTTGTAGAAGAGTCATACCATTTTCTGAACGAGTTATAAGTAATGCAGATATCTCATAATCTACTAATAACTGCATACCACGGTTCATAATTTGATCTTCAGTTTTACATTTACCAACTATGGCTTCAAATTCAGATAAATTGGGCGTTAATAATGTTGCTCCACGATATCGGTCAAAATTAGTACCTTTAGGATCTATTAATACAGGAACATTTACTTCACGTGCTAACTGAATTATCTCTTGTATACTATTCAATGTACCTTTTGCATAATCAGAAAGGACTAATGCACCAGAAGTACTTAAAGCTTGATATACACGATTGTATAATAATATTGGATCTATATCATCAAAATTTTCTTCAAAATCTATACGAATCAGTTGTTGATTATGTGATAAGACACGTAACTTAGTGATAGTCAAATGGTTTTTGAGAACTATACAATCACATTGTACTTTTAAAGTATGTAATTTTTTAATAAGTATACGCGCTGCATCGTCTTCACCAATCAAACCAATCAAACGAGCAGATGCACCTAATGCTGCAATATTGATTGCTACGTTAGCTGCACCACCTGGACGTTCCTCAATTGTATTAACTTTTACAACAGGTACTGGAGCCTCTGGCGATATACGGTAAGTAGGACCATACCAGTAACGATCTAACATTATATCCCCAACAACCATTACTGAGGCAGTATTAAATGAAGGAGGTGTTAATTTCATGACATAGACTCCTAACTACATAAAATATTCAATAACTCATAAAAGAAGTGTATTAATATTTACTCAATCTAAACTAGATAAGTTATTTTTATATTAGCCAAAGCTATTAATTACAGTTCATGGCTACATATTTAATAATTAATAATAATTGATTAAAATATTTGAAAATTTCTTTTCAGAGTTAAATAATGTAATATTTTCTGTAAAATGATATATGTGTATATAAGCAATTTTTACCTCATTAACCCATAATTATAAAAAGGAATATTAAATGAAAAGTCTTAGTTTTATTAAATCAATATTTTTAAAGAAAATATTCCAATAAATAACCCTAACCTTAAAAATGATATTGTATAACAAAATTAATATTATTGATGTTAGCTACTTTAGTTATTTTCAGTTTTTATACTCTTATTATTATATTTTATAAACGTTTTTTTATTATTTCATAATTTTTTGTATCCTATATGTATTAAATAGTAAATATAAAATATTATGGCTAATAATCTTAAAAAAAGAACATAGAGCTTACTATATTCACCAAAGATTAAAAGTTTATGTAATAATACTAATGCCTTTATATCTATTTTTATATTGTTAATGATAATGAAAATCATTAATAATCTTACTAAAGTAATAAATAAAATTAGAAAGACATCAATTTAATATAAATACTAGATATTGTATGTGGATTACAGCAAATACATAATAATTAATTTTTCTAGATAGATAGAAATTAGTAACCTACTTTAATATACTTACTATAATAGCTATAGTACCGTATAGAAAATTATTGAAAATCCCTTAAGGTAGTCAATCGTACATATAACTTTTATTTTAAAATTAATCGTATTTTAATTTTATAAAATCGTGTCATTCAAAAAATATTTTTTAGTATCATTAAATAGTATATTTAGTATACTACTTACTTTAATAATTTAGATTTATCAGATTAATAAATCACTACATTTAAACAATGATAATAAAAGTGATAGTAATATCATATCTGTAATGGTCAATAATTTTAATTATTAAAACTTTTTAAGTGTTTAAATTAAAGTAATGATTTTAGCTACTGATATTTAAATAGCTTTAAAATATGATTTATCATAGATAGTTAATTATAGGAGATATTAGTTGTTAAAGATTAATATATAATATCAAATTTATTTAATAGATATTAATACATTAATTTTATGATAATTTAATAGTATACATAAACTCATTCAAGTATTTAGTATTTTCTATTTGAACTTTAATCATTATTAATAATTTTTAATAAATAAATGTTTTCTGTAATAAATTTATTCAAAGAATAGATAACCTTTTTAAAAAAGGAGTTAATGACTTAAAGTTATATAATAATTATTTATATCGTTATTTAAAATAAATAAATTTATTGTTTTATCTTATTTGATAATATAAATATATTTAAATTCCTATTTATTATTTAACAAACTAATAATCTAAAAATATTTTTTATATGTATAAAAATATGAATACATTATATTTAAATTATGTTTTATTTTAAATAAATTTAAATTTTAAGATAATAATTTATTATTATATTTCTTAATCAATTAAGTAATTAATAAATTAATTAAATAAATTTTTAAGTATAAAAAATATAATTTTTTATAAAAACAGAAAATTTAATTCTTGATAAAATCAATATAATATACATTTATTTATATTATATTAATATCTACTTAATTAGTAGATATTTTTTTTCATTGAAAACTTAAATACTTTAAAAGATCATAGAAAAATAACATAATAAATTATCATCATTAGTAAATATATTTTACTTTCCTATGGAGTAATTCAATGCAAATTTTTTTAGTCGGGGGTGCAGTACGGGATTCATTATTAAATTTACCCATTAAAGATAAAGATTGGGTTGTAGTTGGAAGTACTCCTAATGAAATGTTTAATAAAGGATTTCAAAAAGTTGGAAAAAATTTTCCGGTTTTTTTACACCCACATAGTCATGAAGAATATGCGTTAGCACGTACAGAACGTAAAGTAGGAAAAGGATATGTTGGTTTTGTTACTTTATTTACACCAGATGTTACTCTTATGCAAGATTTAAAACGTCGTGATTTAACTATTAATGCTATGGCACAAGATAAAAATGGAATATTATTTGATCCATATGGTGGTTATAAAGATTTAAAATCTCGCATTTTACGCCACGTTTCTTCTGCATTTAATGAGGATCCTTTACGTATACTACGTGTAGCAAGATTTGCTGCAAAGTTAGCTCATCTAAATTTTAAAATTGCAAAAGAAACAGAAAATTTAATGATTAAAATGACAAGCAGTGGTGAATTGGCAAATCTTACTAAAGAACGTATATGGAAAGAAACAGAGAAAGCACTATTAACTCTTAATCCACAGATCTATTTTCACGTACTTCGTAATTGTGGAGCATTAAAAGTTTTATTTCCTGAAATTGATAATTTATATGAATTATCAACAACAAATATAATTCATTCAGAAGTTAATATTGAAGTACATCATTCATTAATGTCTTTAGCTTTAGTAGCTAAGTTATCTAATGAGCTAGATGTACGTTTTGCTACTTTACTTCAAAATATTGGTAAAGTATTAACTTTACCTAAAAAATTTATTGATTATAAAGAATATAATGTATCAGGAATTCCTATTATTCAATCATTATGTGAACGATTTAACATACCAAAGCAAATTCGTAATTTAGCTTTAATTGTCAATCAGTTTCATAGTGTAGTCCATAATATTCAAGACCAATCCGCTCATAGCTTAGTTGCTTTATTTGACCATATTGATGCATGGCGTAAACCACAACGGATAGAACAGTTAGCATTAACTAGTGAAGCTGATGCGCGAGTGAGAAGATATGGTTCTGTATTAGAATTAGAGAATGTAATGTATTGGCAGGGAAATTACTTACGTACAGCCTTTTCTTTAGCTCAATCTATATTAACAAAAGATATAATTCTTGCTGGATTTAAGGGTAAATATGTTAAAGAAGAATTAACCAAACGCCGAATTATAGCTATTGAAAAAGGATTAATGAACATGTAATATACAAATAAAATATACTGCTAAAGCAATAATAAAACGATATATGGCAAAGACAACAAAAGAAACATGCTTAATTAGATTAAGAAGAATATCAATAGATACGAGCGCTACAATAAAAGCACTGATAAAACCGATTATAAACATTGGCAACTCTTGTAATGTTATAAAACTAATATTTTTATAAAGTTCTAAGCAGGTCGCTCCAATTATCGTAGGAACTGCTAAAATAAACGAAAACTCTGAAGCAGCATAACGACTAATTCCCATAAACATACCACCAGAAATTGTAGCACCAGAACGAGAAAAACCTGGCCATAAAGCTAGGCACTGAAAACACCCAACTATAAAAGCTTGACGGTAAGTAATCAAATTAATATTCATAATTTGTTTTAAGTATTTATTTTTAATATATTCCGCAGTTATAAGTAAGAGACCTCCAAATATCATTGCATACATGACATTTATTGGCTTAAACATAGTTTTAACTTGATTATGTAATAAAAAACCTAATAGCGTAACTGGTAAAATACCTATTAAAATATGAAATAAATTCAATGAATTTTCATTAAATTCTTTATTATGATTTCTAATCATATTGATATTAATTAATTTTAATAGTATATATCGATACTTTACTACTACCGCTAGGATAGAACCAAGTTGAATTACTATTTCAAAAGTGTTAGCATTGTTGTCTTGAAAACCAAGAATAGATCCTATTATAATCATGTGTCCAGTAGAAGAAATAGGTAAAAACTCTGTAAAACCTTCAATAATTCCTAAGATTATAGCTATATTAAAGTGATAAATATGAATCATTAAAATAATTTGAACTATTTATTTAAGTTGTGGTATTTGTAATACACTAATGAAAATACATTAATATCTAAAATTATTAAAATTAATATGTTTAAATAGATAAAACTTGAAAAATTAAATATTTTCTTATAATTCTTTTACTTTAATTAAAATTCCCACGTTCAATATATACACCAACAGTTTTTGCTTGAGCAATAGCTCCTGGTTTTTCTACTTTAATACGTATACCATCAATTTTAAATTGATTCATTAATAACTGAGCGATTTCTTGCGCTATATGTTCAATTAAACTAAATTTCTTATCTTGTAAATAATGAAAAATGGAGTTAGATATATCTGTATAGCTTAAGTAATTATTTACATTATAGTGTATCTTTGAATTACTATTATAAGCTATTTCAATATCAAATAATAGTTTCTGTTGTATATCTTTTTCCCAATCGTATATACCAATAGTTGTAAATACCGTAAGTTGTTTTATAAATAGAATATCCAATTTATCACTCTCTTTAATTATTATTAAATATAAATTAACTAATTTACTATAATTAAGATATATTTTAATGTATTTGCGTTAAACAATCTCTCTAAATAAATTATCAAAAGTTAAAAACTATATTTCTTAATTATATTAAGATATTATTAAATTTTATATTTAAATGATATTTAGCTCGATAAATATTTAGCTCGATAAATATAATGGTATCTCTATTCGAATCATTACTAATTAGCTTCTAATATCATGAATAATTTTATTTATATTCAAGAGATGGTAATTCTGTTAATGACCACCGTGGGTATACATTTACAGTAAAATTTGTTTTAGGAAAATTTTCTTTTAAGCGAACCATACCAGTATAAGCAATCATTGCGCCATTATCTGTACATAAAGTTGGACATGCATAAAATACTTCTCCTTTTCTTAATTGCATCATTTCAGACATACGTTTACGAAGAGTATGATTAGCACTAACACCTCCAGAAACAACTAATCTATTCAATCCTATATGTTCTAAAGCACGTTGACATTTAATCATTAATGTATTTATCACTGCATCTTCAAATGCATATGCAATATCTGCACGGGTTAATTGATCTGCTGGACTTTTACGAATAATATTAGCGACACAAGTTTTTAAACCAGAAAAGCTAAAATCAAAACCAGGTCGATTAGTCATAGGATATGGAAAAGTAAAACGTCCTGGTCTACCATGCTTAGCTATATGAGACAACATAGGACCACCTGGATAATCGAATCCTAATAATTTAGCAGTCTTGTCAAATGCTTCTCCTACAGCATCATCAATTGATTCACCTAATAATTTATAATTACCAATTCCAGTAACTTTAATAAGTTGTGTATGTCCACCAGAAACCAGTAATGCAAGAAAAGGAACTTGCGGTGGGTTTTCTTCCATCATTGGGGCCAATAGATGAGCTTCCATGTGATTAACTGGTATAACAGGAACATTCCAAGCGAATGCAAGAGCACTACCCACAGTAGCACCTACTAATAATGAACCCATCAAACCAGGACCTGCAGTATATGCTATAGCATCGATTTGGTTAGATTTTAAATCTGATTCTTTTAAAGCAGCTTGAATAAGTGGTATTATTTTTCGTACATGATCCCGCGATGCTAATTCTGGAACTACTCCACCATAATCAGCATGTAATTTTACTTGACTATATAATTGATTTGTCAATAACCCCAGTACATCATCATAAATCGCAATACCAGTTTCGTCACAAGATGTTTCAATACCTAGAACTCGCATGTTTTTATTACCATATTATTATCATGCAATATTTTGTTATTATAAAATATATAATAATTAAAATATATTTAATTTTTATAAAAAAATAAATATTTTGCTTATTATAAAATAGTATGTAATACTAAATTCAAACTATATAAAGATAATTTAAATATTTTAAAATACTTAACTCAATATATATATTGAAAAAATAACCAACATCTTAAATTTCATTTAATCGGGGTTAGAATTAAATGCCTGTAATAAAAGTACGTGAAAACGAATCTTTCGATGTAGCGTTGCGTCGCTTCAAGCGTTCTTGCGAAAAAGCTGGCATTATGGCTGAAGTTCGTCGTCGTGAGTTTTATGAAAAACCGACTACTGAACGTAAACGTGCTAAAGCAGCTGCAGTAAAACGTCATGTTAAGAAATTAATCCGCGAGAACGCAAGGCATACTCGTTTATACTAATCTTGAATTCATCTTCTCATACTTAATAAAAAGTATAGATATAGATAGGAAATAGCTTATTATTATGCTTATATGGCTGAAAAGTCGAGATTATGATTGTGGCTGGACGAATTCCTGGATTATTTATCAAAAGTTTGCTTGCCAGAACAGACATAGTAAGCCTTGTTAGCTCTCGTGTAAAATTAAAAAAACAAGGTAAAAATCATAATGCTTGTTGCCCATTTCATAATGAAAAAACACCTTCTTTTACCGTAAGTGGAGAAAAACAATTTTATTATTGCTTTGGTTGTGGTGCTAAAGGTAATGCCATTGATTTTCTTATTAATCACGATCGTTTAGATTTCATTGAAAGTATTGAAGAATTAGCAACGTTACATGGTTTAGAAGTACCTTATACCATTAGTAATGGTTCTAATCAAATAGTAAAGCGACATCAGCGCCAGAGCTTTTATGAATTACTAAATATTTTAAAGAATTTTTACCAGGAATGTCTTTACGAACAACAAGCGCAAGCTGTACGAAATTACTTGATGACCACACGTGGCCTAAACCAAGAAGTCATGAATAATTTTGCTATTGGTTATGCTCCTGCTGGTTGGAATAATGTAATAAAATTCTTGAGTTCACAAAAAAATTATTACAAATTATTAATCGAATCAGGTATGTTGGTCAATAATAAAGGCCGAACTTACGATCGTTTTCGTAATTGTATTATGTTCCCAATTCGAGATAAACGAGGACGTGTACTTGGTTTTGGTGGACGTTTATTAGGTAATGCTACACTTAAATATCTCAATTCGCCTGAAACACTTATATTTCATAAAAGTCGTCAATTATATGGGCTTTATGAAGTACAAAAATACTATATACAACCAACATGTTTGTTAATTGTTGAAGGTTATATGGATGTAGTAACATTGGCACAGTTCGGTATCAATTATGCTGTAGCATCGCTTGGCACATCAACTACAGCTGAACATATTCAACTTTTGTTTCGTTCAACAAATAATGTTGTTTGTTGCTATGACGGGGATATTGCTGGACGAAAAGCATCGTGGCGTATACTTAAGAATGCATTACCTTACATGAAAGATGAGCGTCAACTAAACTTTATATTATTACCAAATAATGAAGATCCAGATACTATAATTCGTAAAGAAGGTAAAAAAGCATTTGAAGAAAGAATAAAACAAGCAATTCCAATTTCTACTTTTTTATTTAAAAATCTATTATTACAAGTTGATTTAAGTACAGAGAATGGTAAAGCTAAGTTAGCTATGTTAGCATTACCACTAATTAACCAAATTCCTGGAAAAGCATTGCGTATTTGTATGCGTCAAATTTTAGGATTGAAAATTGGTATTATTGATGATAATAAATTAGATAAACTCATACCAAAATTAGAACAAAGTAAAATATTTGGTAAAATAGTACCGTCGTTGAAACCCACAACTATGCGCTTGCTCATTGCACTTCTTATTCAAAATCCGCAATTTGCTGCTATGGTACCCACACTAAATGGTCTTGAGCAAACTAATATGGCAGGTTTGCCGTTGTTTGTAGAATTAGTAAATTACTGTATAAAAAATCCTAGCCTAACGACAGGACAACTACTAGAGTTTTATCGCGAAACAAACTTTAACCAAACACTTGAAACATTGGCTACATGGAACCACATGGTAGTAGATAAAGAATTAGAAACAGTATTTCAAGATTCTTTGACAAATCTTTACGATTGTGTGCTAAAACAACGCCTTGATGTACTTATTGCGCGAGATCGTACTGATGGCTTGAATTCTTCTGAACGACGGGAGTTTTGGTCTTTGAGTCAAGCTTTAGCTAAAAAATAAATTTATATTAAGTAACAAATCGTATATACACGCAGCATAAAAACGCATTTCTAAACCTTAATTTGAAGGTTAATAAATAAGTTAACCTAAAAATAGTTAAAAATATCTTTGATATATACATAATTTTTTAAAATTAAAACCCTAAAAAATCTTGTTAAGAGAATAAGAAAAAGGATAATTAAACTAGATTATAAAAATCATATAGAATAAAAATTAAATATCAAAAGGCAAAAGTTCTCATTCGAGAATAGTAAAATACTCTAATGCCTTTAATGTTAATGTCGGTATCGATACCGACCAATACTAATCTAATTAATAAAGCGTGGATACCGTCTTATGGAGCAAAACTCGCAGTCACAGCTCAAGCTACTTGTCACACGTGGGAAGGAGCAGGGCTATCTGACCTATGCTGAGGTCAATGACCATCTGCCGGAAGATATAATTGAATCCGATCAGATCGAAGACATTATCCAGATGATTAACGATATGGGTATTCAAGTCGTTGAAGAAGCCTTTGATACTGATGATCTAATATTACATGAAAATAATACTGATAATAATAGAGATGTAGCTGAAGTTGCTGCTCAAGTATTATCAAATGTTGTTGAATCTGAAATTGGTCGTACTACTGATCCAGTACGTATGTACATGCGTGAAATGGGTACTGTTGAATTATTAACCAGAGAAGGTGAAATTGATATTGCTAAGCGTATTGAAGAAGGTATTAACCAAGTTCAATGTTCAGTTGCTGAATATCCAGAAGCAATTAATTACTTACTTGATCAATGTGACCGAATAGAAGCAGGTAAATCTCGCTTATCTGATTTGATCAGTGGTTTTGTTGATTTAAATGTTGATGAGAATATTTCAGCTAATGCAATCCATATTGGATCTGAACTATCAGAAGAAGATCGTAACGACGAAGAAGAAAGTGATGTTGGAAATTCTGAAGATGATCATTGTATCGATCCAGAGGTAGCTCGTGAAAAAATCTTAGAATTACGTAATCAACATCAAATTACACGTACTGTGATTAAAACTAAAGGACGCAACCATATTGATACAATTGCTGAAATACAAAATTTATCTGAAGTTTTTAAACAATTCAGACTAGTACCTAAGCAATTTGACTATTTAGTGAATAGTATGCGTGAAATGATTGAACGTGTACGTACTCAAGAACGACTAATCATGAAATTATGTGTTGAATTATGTAAAATGCCTAAAAAAAATTTTATTTCTTTGTTTACTGGCAATGAAACTAGTGAACATTGGTTTCAATCTGCTTTAAAGATGAATAAACCTTGGTCAGAAAAACTACAAGAAGTAGAAGAAGAGATAATGCGTTCGCTACAAAAATTAATCCAAATAGAAGAAGAAACAGGCTTAACTATTGAGCAAGTAAAAGATATTAATCGTCGTATGTCTATTGGAGAAGCTAAAGCACGTCGTGCAAAAAAAGAAATGGTTGAAGCAAATTTACGTCTGGTTATTTCTATCGCAAAAAAATATACTAATCGTGGTTTACAATTTTTAGATTTAATTCAGGAAGGTAATATTGGCTTGATGAAGGCTGTAGATAAATTTGAATATCGCCGTGGGTATAAATTTTCCACTTATGCTACTTGGTGGATTCGTCAAGCTATTACTAGATCTATTGCTGATCAAGCTCGTACTATTCGTATTCCTGTCCATATGATTGAAACTATTAATAAACTTAATCGTATTTCACGTCAAATGTTACAAGAAATGGGACGTGAACCGACTCCAGAAGAGCTTGCTGAACGTATGTTGATGCCAGAAGATAAAATTCGTAAAGTACTTAAAATTGCTAAAGAGCCAATTTCTATGGAAACACCAATAGGTGATGATGAAGATTCGCATTTAGGAGATTTTATTGAAGATACTACGCTAGAACTACCTCTTGATTCAGCGACATCAGAAAGTTTACGATCAGCTACACACGAAGTTCTAGCAGGTTTAACTGCTCGTGAAGCAAAAGTTCTACGTATGCGCTTCGGAATTAACATGAATACTGATCATACTTTAGAAGAAGTAGGTAAACAATTTGATGTAACTCGCGAAAGAATTCGTCAAATTGAAGCTAAAGCTTTACGTAAATTACGTCATCCGAGTCGTTCAGAAGTATTACGTAGCTTTTTAGATGAGTAATATTTTTATTTTTAGATAAATTAGATGTACTGTAATTTAAAATTAATATAAATATTAATTTTAAATTAATATAAAAAATTTATTTACTAATACATAATAAGTATTATAGTATTTTATGTTTCTTAGGCCCCTTAGCTCAGAGGTTAGAGCAGGCGACTCATAATCGCTTGGTCGCTGGTTCAAATCCAGCAGGGGCCACCAAAATTTAAAATACTAATAAATTTATTTTATTATTTTCTAAACACTAACATCTAGTGCTTTTTACAAGGATATAAAAGTAATAAATTACTTACTTATGTCATTATTTTAAAATAATTTATTATTTATTTTTTTTTTGTCATATTGAATTTATATTCAATAATACATAAAATAGTTTTATATAAAAAAATATTAAAAATCTTAAATAGTATGTATAGTAAAATACATTTATAACCTATCAAAAAGTTAAATTTATCAAAATAAATATAAATCTTATTTAACTATATTTTTTAATTGTATAATCATATAAATAACTAAAAATTATATAAAATTTGTCTAATAATATATTTCAATATATATTATCTATATAAATTTTAATTTAAATTTAAAATATAAATAGTAAGTATTAGCTGCCATTTCATCAGTACTACTTTAAATTTTCTCATCTTCTGTCTATTCTTAATAGATAGGGACATGGTTTATTTTAGATATAATTAAATAATTAAAAGATCGTTTTATACGATATAAAAGTTAATATTAATTATGAGTGAATGATAATTTCACTTATCCAAAAATATTTAATTATTGCTAATATATATAGCATTATTTAATTTAATATGAAATTAATAAAATACAAATTTTCAATTTGTTTTTTTTAAAAAAAGTAAAATCAAAAGGATATATTATTATGGTTAAACAAACATCTTTTGAACATTTACGTACAGAATTAAAAAATATAACTAATAATCTAGAAGAAGTGATTAGTAGTTCAGCAGATAAATCTAAATTTGAAGTTAATAAACTGCGTAACAAAGCAAAACACGTTTTAGATAGTTCACTTGATCGTATTGATCAATCTAGCGCCTATATTGCAAAAACTACACGAGAAACAATAAAAAAAGCAGATAATTACTTACATAAGAATCCTTGGCAAGGTACAGGTATGGGAATAGTAATAGGTTTTATTTTAGGAATTTTGATTATACGACGTTAATATGAATAATAAACAGATAAACAAAGGACAAGGACTAGGAAAAAGTATTTTTAATATTAGCCAACAAGTAATAACTACATTGGTTAACATAGTAGATACTCGTTTAAAGTTAGCAATAGTAGAATTAGAAAAAGAAAAAAATAATTTAATTCAAATATTTATTTTAATTGGATTGACTATACTCTTTACAGCTTTTGGTTTAATGAGTTTAATATTACTACTAATATGGAGTTTAAATATTAAATATCGTTTAATAGCTATAACTATAATTACATTCGTTCTATTTATATTAGCAGTGTTTTTCGGTATTTGTGTTCTTATAAAATCACGTAATTCTAGGTTACTACGACATACTCGTCAAGAATTAGATAATGATCGTAAATTATTAGAGGAATATGATTGAGGAATATGATTTATGAATCATAAAATGAGTAAATATCAAATTTATAAATTAATAGATAAAATAAACAAACAACGTAAATCTTTAAACACTGCTTGTACTAATTGGCTAAATAATACTACACGATATGATCGTATTTGGATGATATTATTAAACATACGTCGTTACTTAACACTTATTAGTAGTATTTTAGCAGTGATTTCTATTAAAAGTCCTTATCGTTTAATACGTTGGATAAAACGTGGGTTTGGCTTATGGGGTTTATGGCGAATTATCAAATCAATTATGGTTTCTCATCATATTTCATTAAAATAAAAATTAAATAGTTTTGATGGAACTAGATATTATATTTTTATAAACTAGTTCCTAATTATTTTAGGATATATAAAATATAAATAATATTTTTTATTATATAAAAATAAATATAAATAAATCAAATTAATTTAAGTCAAATTAATTATTGAAACTAACCTATAAGCCGGGTTCTGTCATGGACAGTCATTCATCTAGGCCAGTAATTACTTACTGGCTCAAGCGACCTACCCGAGTATTAGTACGGGCAATACTATATCCCCCTATTTGGTCTTGCTCCGAGTGGAGTTTACCGAGCCACGATCTGTTACCAGCCGTGCGGTGTGCCCTTACCACACCATTTCACCCTTACCTAATCTCATATGTATACTACAATAGTATCATACATAATTATCGGCGGTTTATTTTCTGTTGCACTAGTCGTAGGTTTACACCTCCCAGGTATTACCTGGCACTCTGCCCTATGGAGCCCGGACTTTCCTCTCCTTTATTTATATGGTTTGCAACACATAAAAATATGTTTAAGCAGCGACTGTCTGGTTAGTTTCAATAATTAGATTATAAAGAATCAATTTTTATTTGTCATCTTTTTGTTGATTTAAAACATATTTATAAAGAGTATTTTTAGTTATTCCATGAATTTTTGCTGTTAATTTAGATGCTATTTTTAATGGTAGTTCTTGTTGTAATAATATTAGAGTACGTAACGTTGAAGAATCTAAAATATTGGCATCAACTTTTTTTACATAACCTTTTACAATTAATACTATTTCTCCTTTATAGCGATTTTTATCTTCCAATACCCACTCTAATAATTTTTCAATTGATGCTCCATATAAAGATTCCCAACTTTTAGTTAATTCCCGAGCTAAAACTATATAACGTTTGGAGCCCCATTCTTTTATCATATCATGTAAGCTATATATTAGACGATGAGGAGATTCGTAAAAAATTAAAGTACGTGATTCATAAGCTAAATTCCGAAGGATATCACGACGAGCCTTAGTTTTAGATGGTAAAAATCCTTCATAACAAAAACGATTAGAGGGTAATCCAGATGCACTTAATGCTGTAATTGCTGCACATGCTCCTGGTAATGGAATAACTCTTATATTTATTTCACGACAACAACGTACAAGATAATATCCAGGATCGTTAATCAATGGAGTACCTGCATTGGATACTAAAGCTATGCTTTTACCATCTTGTAGTTTCTCTACTAATAATTTTGTTTTTTGCTGCTCATTATGAACATGTAACATAAATAATTTATTTTTAATGGAAAAATGTTTAAGCAATAATCCAGTATAACGTGTATCCTCAGCTGCAACTAAATCAACATGAGATAGTACTGTTAATGCCCGTTGGGTAATATCATTTAAATTACCGATTGGAGTAGGAACAATATAAAGAGTACTAGCATAAATTTTTTCTTGATAGTGATATTTCATCAATTATTAAACCCACATTAAGCTTTTATTTATTAAATATCATAAAAAATTTATATTATAATAATGCTCATTATTATAATAATATATATAAAATACAGTGATGATTAAGATAGAATATAAAAAGATATTTTTATAATAGGTAGAATTTAAAAATATAAAAAAATGAAGTTAAAGTAATTAATTTTATTAAAAATAAAGTTATATTTTTATTGTAAATTATGATAATCATAAAACTAAGTAAAAATACTAACCATACTAAATATGTTAACAACATATACTTTTTATTTTTAATAAGTCTTTATTTAAATAAAGCATTACTATTCAAATGGTTGCTAATATTTAATATTAGTATAGCAGATTAATATAATCTCTACTACAAACTTAGGATTTAATATTAATAACAATAAATAATAAATATAATTACCTAATATTAATACTGTAGTAAATTAAAAGTCTAAAATAGAAACTATTTTTATTTACTATTATCTCTAGATGATGAGAATCATCATATAATACTGAATAGAAATTATGATCTATATGGTCAAATTTATACTAAAAAATAGAAAAATTATTTAAAAGGAAAACATAAAAAATATATATTTATTTTTAACTAAAGATAAAATTCGATTACTAATATTGTAGTATTTTATACTAAAGTTAATAACAACCATGCAAATAAATACATTAAAAAATATTATCATTTTATTATTATCTATATTATTACAGGGGTGTGTTACCATAATTGCTAGCAACGCTGCTGTTGCTACTAAAAGTATTAACGATCCTCGTACAATTAGTATGCAGATAAAAGATAATCTATTACAACGCTCTATAACTAACACGATATCGCAGGATCATGCTATTAAAAATCAAGCTCACATTATAGTTATCGTATATAATGGAAAAATATTATTAATTGGTCAAGCTCCAACTCAAAAATTAGTTCATCGCGCCATATATCGTGTAATGACCATAGTAAAAAATACAAGAAAAATATATAATGGAATTCGTGTTAACCATCAAAAAATTAGTATACCTATTTCTTTATCGGATACTTTGATAACAACACAAATCTGTTTATATATATTCAATAGTAATCAAGTAAAATTATCTAATATTAAAGTTATTACTGAGAATGGAGAAGTTTTCTTATTAGGTTTAGTCACACAGCAAGAAGCAGCAGCAGCAGCAAATATTGCTAGTCGAGTAAAAAATGTAAGACATGTCATAACGGTATTTACTATTTTAAAATAGATTATTAATCAATATAATTGAAATTGAATTAGTATATATAAAAAATATTACTTGAATTTGCATAATTTATATATTATTAAATTAAGTATTAAAAGATAAAATATATAAATGATTTTGATAATTAAATATAAATATATTGAATAATAATTCATTAACTTTTAAAAATTACTAATCAATACATATCCATATTATAAATTTTAATTATATATGTTCTACTTTCTATTCATTAATTATTCACCTAGTTAATAATTTTTATATTAATTTAATTATCATTTTTTTTATAATTCTTTTTCTATAAAATTAAAATATATAAATATTTATAATAGTATTTCTCAAAGAAATGATATTTAGCCAGCCAACTATATTATTATTACAATATTTAATGTATAATAATCTGATTACACCATAATTAATTATTTATTGTATTTAATTATAAATTAAATACATAATATTTAACTAAAGTTAAGTTTTAAGATAGATATGATGAAAAATTATTTACCAGCAATGTTCATTTCAGGTAATAAAACTGAACCACATTGGATATTACTACGTGTTTCAATATCATCACCAATTGTTATCATATTGCGCCACATGTCTTTTAAATTACTGGCAATGGTGATTTCGCTTACAGGATATTGAATCTCATTGTTTTCAACCCAATAACCTACTGCACCTCGCGAATAATTACCATTAATATAATTAACACCTTGTCCCATGAGTTCTGTTACTACAAGACCACGATTCATTTGTTTTAGTAGGTCTTTAAAGCTATACCCTTGTCCAGGAATATACCAATTATGTATACCACCAGCATGACCAGTTGTTTGTAAACCTAATTTACGTGCTGAATAACTAGTCATTAACCAATTCTGTAATATCCCATTATTAACAATATTACTTGTTTGAACACGTACACCTTCACTATCAAATGGTTTTGAAGCTAAACCTTTTAATATATGTGGATTTTCTTTAATGGTTAACCATGATGGAAAAATAGATTGACCAAGAGAATTTAGTAAAAAAGTAGATTTAAGATATACACTAGTTCCGCTAATAGCATTAATAAGATGACTAAATAAATCAACTGATACTTCTGGAGTAAAAAGTACCGGTGCTTTCATAGTAGAAAGTTTACGAGGTAATAAGCGTGATAATACACGATGAGCACATTCCTTACCTACCCACTCAGCACTCTTAAGATCATCAATGGAACGACCAATAGTATAAGCATAATCACGTTCCATGCTACCATTTTGCTCTGCAATAACACAACTAGAAAGAGAATGCCGACTAGAACAGTAACTTTGTAACATACCATAGTTACTTCCAAATACTTTAATACCTACATGGCTATTAAAATTGCCGCCTTCAGTATTAGTAATTCGTTTATCTGCATTTAACGATACTTGTTCAGCATGTGCTGCTAAGTTTATAGCATGTTCAACGTTAATTTCCCAAGGATGGTAAAGATCAAGATCTGGAGATTCAAACGCTAATAATTCACAATCAGCTGGTGCTGCATAAGGATCAGCTGAAGTATAGTACGCAATATCGATTGCTGCTTGTACAGTAGCTTTAATAGCTTTTGGAGTTAAATTAGTTGAAGATGCTATACCTTTACAATTTTTGTGATAGACAGTAATATAAAGTGCACCATCATTATTAAACTCAACATTTTCAACTTCACCATAGCGAGTACTAACACAAATACCTATAGTTTTAGTAATAGTTACTTCTGCGCCATCAGTACTAGACTTTGCTAACTCCAAAGCTTGTGCAGCTGCACTTTCTAATAATTTACGTTGTTCGTTAATCTGAGTCAATATGTTCATTATGTAGTTATTTAACCTTAATATATATTGTACATACATATATATAGAATGATACTATCATCACATTGAAAAAATATTTTTAATACTATTAAATAGAAAAAAAACGTTTTAACCTTAAAAAACAATAAAAGTAATTAAATATTAATTTTCAAATTTATTGGTAATAATCTTTTCTATAATTAAATATTATTTTTTATTAAAATAATATAGCTAACTATAATTAAGAAAATTTAAGTATATTTAATACTTACTATAAAAAATTAGTAAAATACTTTATATATTAAATTAAATAATTATAAATCTAAAGTTATAAATTTTTTAAACAAGCCAAAAGCTTTTGGTAAATGTTACTAAAGTATGTATTAGTGCTAATGATTAAAATAGAGTCACCTAGCTAGGCTGCTTTCACTACTATTTCTAATAGTACATCAATATCTGCACTTCAATGTGCAGGCTGTATCCATGAATTAATAATATCTAATGCTTGCTATTAGCTATCATGTAGCTATTAGCTATCATTTAATTAAAAAAAACACTTCATCAGCACGCCCTAATGATAGCCCTATCTCGTGATTATTTATACCTATTTTCATGGTATTAGAATTTAGTTCTACTATTGCCAAAATATGTGCAGTGCCTCCAATTTTACTACGTAACGCTGCTAACGTAGCAAGAATAGCTATAGGATGATTAGCAAAATCTTCTTATATACTTTAATTCCATTTAATACCCCACACAATTCAATACGACGACGTACATTAATAAATTTATTAAGAGCTTGACTAGCATCAGATGGCTTAACTCCAACATGACGAGTAGCAGCAATTGCCATTAAACCATTATGCATATTATGCTCTCCTATTAGATTCTAATTTACTTTTGCTATTTTTTTATTATTAAACCATATTTCCCAACAAGATGCATCTAAAGTAATTTTTTTCGCTTGCCCTTGACTATAAAAACCTATCATTCCCTGTTCGCTCCAACATCCCATTGCCATCACTTGCTTTAAGTGATTATCATATTTTGGTGATAAAATCTTTCCATAATCTGGTACAGTATAAATTAAATAATGAAATTATTTTTGAATTGAGTATAAATCATTAAAAATATCTGCGTAGTTAAATATAAGATTATTAAGTATTAATGTACGAGGGCAATAATAAATAAACTGAAAGCGTTTATCAAAAAAGCGCTATCATATTCATCTGCTTCAACAACAAATAACGTACTTTTTCCTAATTGAGCTAAAACATTAAAATTTCTAGGAATATCTTAGATAGTAAATCCAGGTTCAAATCCATAATATTCTAAAATCCATGCTATCATTCCTGCAGTAGTAGTTTTTCTATGAGTACCTGTTACTGCAACTACCCAACGATCACCTAATATAAAATCATGCAACCATTGTGGACCAAAAATAAGGTATATTACGTTCTAAAACCATTTATATACATAGATTACCACGATTAATTGAGTTACTAAACTAATAATAACTATATCTGGAATTGGATTTAATTGACTTGTATGATACAATTTAATCAATTTAAATGATTGCTTTTTTAAAATTTTACTTGCTGGTGGATAAAAATTAACATTTGTACCAGTTGTGATGTCCTAATGAACGAGCTAGTATTGCAATTCCACTCATGAAAGAACCACAAATCCCAATGATATGAATATGCATACAAGAGATCCATTACTTAAAAATTTAGTAAATTCTCACTTTCAGTGATTTAACAGACTTTAATAAAAAGTAAATAAATTTATTATTAGTCATAAGCGATACTTATTTCATTTTATTCATGGATTAAATGATAACAATCATTTCTTATTTACTTACTTTAAATATTTAATTCATTTATTTATATCAATAAAAAGATTAAAAAAAGGAAATTAGATTAGTATTTATTAATTCCAATTTATTCTCACTAAAAAATATAATGTTACGACTAGCAATAAAGCAATTTATAATGTCTTAACTGAAATAGTATCTAGTAAAATAATATTTTATTACTTACCGTAGCTAATAAATTAGCGATGATTTTAAAAATTTTAGTAAGTAAGAGTAATATTTATTATTAATTAAATAAGATTTAAAACTTACATTTATTGTAAATAATGTATATTATAATAAATAAATAAATAAAATAATACTATTTAAAATTAATCGTTATAACATGCGCTATTATCAAGGTAAAAATTATGGCTAATTATGATTCAACTATTATTATTATTTGCCTTGCCGTTCTTAGCTATTTTGTACATAATAACGCTGTTACTATTTCCATTTTAATTTTACTAACGATTCAGTTAACTCCATTATCTCAATTATTACCATATATTGAAAAACACGGTATCTACATAGGTATTATTATACTCACTATATCAGTAATGGCACCTCTAGCAAGTGGTTCTCTAACAAGTTCTTCTTTATTAAAATCTTTTTCTAATTCACAGTCAATTTTAGCAATTATTATCGGTATTTTTGTTGCTTGGCTAGGAGGGCGCGGCATTCATTTTATGACAGTGCAACCATCTATAATAGGTGGATTATTAATTGGTACAGCAATCGGTGTAGCTTTCTGCCGTGGTGTACCAGTTGGACCATTGATTGCTGCTGGTATCGTTTCTTTATTTTTTACGACAAGATAAATATCTAATAATTTCATACATTAAAAATGTATGATTAATTTTTTTAGATGATATAGTAATTTTAATTTAATAGAATAGTTTAAGGATATTTAAATGTATTTAAGCCAAGAAATACCTACAGGTAAAAATGTACCGGAAGATATTTATGTTATTATAGAAATTTCTGCTAATAGTAATCCAATAAAGTATGAAATAGAGAAAAATTCTGGTGCATTATTTGTAGATCGTTTTATTCCTAGTACCATGTTTTATCCATGTAATTATGGTTATGTAAATAATACGTTATCTCTAGATGGTGATCCAATTGATGTATTAGTCCCATCTCCTTATCCTCTTAATCTTACATCTATAATCCTTTGTCGTCCCATAGGAATATTAAGAATGATTGATGAATCGGGAATAGACACAAAAATAATTGCTGTACCTCATACAACAGTGAGCAAACAATATGATGATATTAAAGATATAACAGATCTTTCAAAATTACTCCGTTCTCAAATTACTTACTTTTTTGAACATTACAAAGATCTAGAAAAAGATAAGTGGATAAAAATTGAAGGATGGGATGATGTAAAAGCTGCAAAAGAAGAAATTATTTCATCTATTAAACGTGCACAAAGAATAAATTAATTTTTTAATATAATTTATTTTCTTCTTAGTAAGAATTACATGTGATTATTACTAATCAATAGATTAGTACATTTTTTATATTAGTTAAACATTATTAATATAAATACTCAAATACAGTCAATTAATATTTTTATCACTATTTATTAAATTTTCAATTTTTCTAAATTTAAATGAATTATTTTAATATAAAAATTAATTAATCAAAATTCAAATTGATATATTAAATCTATTGCTTGATTAAGCCCTGATATAATTTCTAAATAAAATTTAGGCATAAGACGATAACGAATAGTGAATGTAGACAGTGAATTAAATATTCCAATATCATATTTTACTTGTAAATTCGGTAATAAATAACCATTTAGCTGTACTTGACGACTATTACCAATATTTAGTACAAGACTACTAATACCAAATCTTTGTCCAATTTCAGTGATAATATGTTCACTTTTTGCAATTCCTATACTAATAAATATTGAAGTTAGTACATTAATATCACTATCTCTACTGAATTCTTTACCATGTAATAAATAAGAGAGAGCTTCTTGTTTGGACATTACTGGATTTGAAAAAACTTCTATTTTAGGCGCATTAATTAAACCAACAACATGCAATCCAGAGGTCACATTATTTTTAGTAATACTAGGATTACGAATCGCTTCTAAATTAATATAAGGATTATATAGTGGTCCTGAAAATTGTAATTCACCTTTGCGGACAATTAAATCTTGACCATATGCTTGAAAACGACCAGAAGAAATATTAATGTGTCCATGTAATCCAAAACCAGTATTATCTTGTATTAGTTTAAGATTACCATGTAATTTACCATTTAATCCAAACGCAGAAAACTCTATATTATTCCCAAGATGAACATTTAAATTTAAGTTAATAGGTATTATAAAATTTTTTGGTTTTTTAATAGATTGTAACTTTTTATCCAGCATTACTTCATCAGAAGATACACCATTAACTCTTGCAGGTACTTTCTGAATTTTAATATGTGCACTAGGAATATCAAACGTACCTTTTATACTTAAAATAAATGGATTAATTTCAACTAATATATAAGGAAATATATCCATATTTATAATAGACGGTATCACTATGTGCATATGATTGCTTTGTACAGTAGTACGTATATACCAATTATCTAATTGATTCCAATTAGCATCGCCATTAAGATGGATATTACCTTCTTTTGTTTTTATAGATCCTTTAATTATAGCATTAACACCTATAAAAAGTATTTTAAAGTTAGAAGCTATAATATTAATTGGTATCGCTTTATTTTTAAATTTTACATTAACCAATCCTAATTCACCAAATAATTGTGGATGTTGCAAATTACCTTTTAGAAGTAAATAACTATTTACATTACCTTTAATATTAGAAATATTATTGAATATAGTATTAAACATACTTAAGGAGATATTCTTTACATTAATTAAACCTGCAATATAATCTTTGTTTTCTTTGTAATCATGAATTACTTGTATATTACCTTTTAATTGACCGTTATGAACTATACTTATTAACCATTTTAAATTAAATTCGTTATTATTATGCAATGTAGCATTTATCTTAAATGTTTCACATATCACTAGTAATATGTTGTCTTGAATGTCTTGGCTAACTTTTATATTTTTCCCCGTTAAAGAAAGATTAACTATTGGTAATATACTATTAGGATTCCAATAAATAAATGTATCCCCATTTATCATTCCATTAATCGTAATAGAATAATTAAATAAAGATTTTACCATTGCAAGATCAAAGTTATTCATCACTATATGCAAATATCCTTTTGGACCTATTTTAATAGGTTTTGGAATACATAGCTGAGATTTCATATTTTGCCAACAATGTGGTTTAATTATAATAGTGTGAATGCTATTTAAATAGTCGATTGATATTGATTGCATTAACTCCCAGTTACCTATTAAAGTATTAAGTCGTGTTTTTTGTATTTTTCCATACCAATGTCTATTTTTTCGATTAAATTGACCATGTAATAATAATAAACCTGATATATTAGGAGTTTTTATATTAAGAGTGATATGATGTTGTTGCTCATTACCATTAGCAAAAAATATTAAAGAATTTAATTGGCTTGTATCTTGTTTTAATTTTTCTATATATAATTGTAACTTTCCAGTAATTTGATTACTAGATTTTAGATTACTTTTCAGTAATAAACGATGAATTTTTAATTTTTTCCAACGAAATTCATTTGCACTAATCTTAGCTAATAGTTGAGGAGAATTGAAAGTTCCACCTATTTTTATAGTACTTTTAATCATACCTCCTAAATTTGGTAAAGTATGATTAAGTTTTAAAGCATCGATATTTATATCTAAATTTAATTTATTACCTAACTCACCTTTTATAATTAAAGAATTAAGACCAAAAGTAACATTAATACTCGGTATTTTCCAAAAATAATTACTATTACCTATAAACGAACCACTAGCATGCATTAAATTATTTCTAATATTACCATTTACAATAAACTTAAGAATACTAAATGACCAATTAGGACTATCTAAGATCCCACAAGCTAAAATTTCACCATTAAGCTTTGTAGGCCATTTTGGATAATGATTTATAAGATCTATATTAGAGAAATTTAAATTACTATACCAGTTGATATTTGTATTCCAATCCACTAAAGCGGTTAAATTAATATAACTTTTCGAAGATATTAATTGTAATTTATCAAGCCTTAATTGTTTGAAATTACCTCGAGCATTTAATACTATATTAGATAATGGTATTATATTACTTTTAAATATAGTACGTAATGACATTATATAATCATTAACTCTACCGGTTAATTTATAATTGAAATTATATACTTGATATTGTACTGAATCACTTAACGGCCAGTGTAATTCTGAACTACTAATTACTAAAGATAAAGGTAATCCCACCTTAGATAGTTGTAATACTGCATCAAGTTGAGCACACATTGGACCTAATAAAATCATCCTTATTTTAAGATTATCATATATTTCTCCAGTAAGATTTAATTTAATTTTTTCATTTATGAAAGACAAAAAATGTACTTTACTAGTCAGTATGAATTTTATTGGCCAATTATTAATTAAATTAATATTACCATTAGCAATTAAATTGCCATATGACGAATTAATAAACAAAGTTGTAATTTGTATATTCCTATTAATCATTTGTGCTTTTAAAAAAAATAAATTAATAATAAATAAATTAAAGCCATTAGTTATTTTTATATGATTAATTAATAATTTTTGTAATATAATATTTATAGGTAATTCAATATTACGATAATCTGGTATAATTTTTTTTAAAAAAATGAATTTCAGTTTTTTATGGATATCTTGTACATTAAAATTTTCATGAGAGTCTTTTAAATCTAATGCTTTCTTATTGAACCCTTGAGTTAATTTTGGTAGTATTACTAGTAAATTTTCGATATAAGATGGTAATAATGTTATCGTATGATCTTTTAAATGAACACTAGCAGCTAAATTCCTAAATGAAATGATCATGTCATCATTTCTTATATTTACATGCTGTATTGTTATTTTATTAAAAGTAATAGAAGATTTTTTAAAAAAAATGGCATTCCAGATAACTTTATTAAAGATATTATCTTCTTTTTTTAATTTTTTATTAGTAATTAGTTTGTTGTTAATTACTATTTTAATGTCTTTTATGACAAAATTGTCAACACAAATTAATGAGTGTAATAAACAATTAAGTTTAAGTTTAGAATGGAAATGTTCTACATTAATTTTAATTCCTGGTATTTCATAGGTAATAGAACCCAATGTTAGATTTTTCCAACTACCATGGATATTTTGGATAGATAATCCAGGAACTAAAAAATTAGTACCTTTGAATAGTAAATGTAAACCAGTTGTTGTTCCTATCATAAAAGCGATGGTACTACACAAAAGCATGAAAAAAATACTAATGATAATTAGACTTTTTTTCCATAGCTTCATAACTCAAGCCCTAGTCCTACATAAAACTGCAAACAATGTTCTTTATTATCAATAGGTAGAACAATATCAAACTTAATTGGTCCTAAAGGGGATAACCAACGAACTCCAATACCAGTACCTATTTTAAAATGATTATCTCGAAGATCATTAACAGCTTCACCAGAATCAATAAAAATAGCACTCCACCATTTATCTTTTAAGTTATATTGATATTCTAAAGATCCTGTTAGTAATTTTGAAGCACCTATTAAATGTCCATTTCTATCATATTGAGCAACATTTTTGTATTTATATCCACGAATACTATGGTCTCCACCAGCAAAAAATCGTAAAGTTGGTGGAATTTTATTAAAATTATTAGTTTCAATCCAACCAAAATTAGCGCGTACTAAAAATCGATGCTTTTCACCTAATGTACGAATCCATATATTTTGTGCCTGGAAAATCAGAAATTCGACATCAGATCCCCAAATAGGATTAGATATATCCACTAAATATAATTGTTCATCTCCCCAAGTAGGAATTAATCCACCGTATGAATGGATTCTTTTTAAACTAATACTTGGATAAATTAACATAACATTATTAGTTGTTAATTCTCCTTGAGTAAAATGATCAAAACTCCAATGTAAACTTATTTGCTTTTGCCAATTGCTATCTTCTAAATTACGAGATATAGTCAGTATAGTTGAATTTGATTTAAGTTCATTAATATTACTATACTTTATACCACTAGCAATGGTATAGTAATGTTCGAGAGGACTTTCTAATAATGGAATTTTATACCTTAAATCTATTTGTTGTTCTAGTGGAGAAATATAGGTATTGGTAGTTAAATTACGACCTTTATTATCTATCAAAGGTTTTTCCCACGTACCTTTAAGGCGAAAACCTACATCCGTAGAATAACCTATGCCGGTCTTAATAAGATTTTCAACGTTCGGTAATAAAAATGCATTTAAAGATAATATCTTATTGGTACTAGCTGTACGAATTTCCGGATTTATTATTACTGACTTAAACCAACCGGTTGCAGAGAGACGACGATTTAATTCTGCTAAAATATATGAATTATAAATATCGCCTTTTTTATATGGTATAAGATTTTTTAAATAAATTACATCAACTGGAGAACCATAAAAATTTATATCACCTAAGTGATAACGTAAACCACTATCATAATCAATATTCCATAATGCTTCATGTCGTTTAATAGAAACAGCCAATTGAGTCTGCTGAAATTTAGCGTCAAAATAACCATTGCTTAGTGCTAAATTAGAAAGTTCATTTTTAAATTTTTCATAGTCTTCATGATTAAGTTGAGTACCAACTTTAAGCTTACTTGATTTTATTAATGATTGATAATTAAGATCTTTTTTTGCTTCTCCATTTAAATTAATATTAGTATTAATTATCTTTATGGGTTTACCAGCATTAATATAAATAACTAAAATAGGTATTTTATTATGGGATAAAACTATAAACCATTTAAAATTAATATTAGGTTCATAATATCCAAATGCACGTAATCCTTCTTTAATCGATTTTAATAGTTTTATTTGAAAAATATTATCATGTAATCCTTTATTTATTATTTCTTCATTATAAATAATAGTAGATAAACGCGACGTAATATTTTTTTTGAAATTTTGATTAACTCCATCAATATTTAAACATATTTTAGATGCTTCAACCGGTGTAAATATTAGGATAATCAAAAAATATATATAATTTTGTAGCAAACTTTACTCCTGTTAATCACTGTAATCATGTATTTTACAGGTGCTTTAATTCGCTTAGAATATAATTCTATATTAATAGTGCATATAATGAATTTATCTGATAAGTAATTAAATAAAATAGCTAATTGAGCAATTTCCTTAACTATTATGAGTAAATAGATTAAATATAAATTATTCTTTTTTTATTAAAAAATTTTTTTTAAAGAGAAATAAAACATTAATAAATAACTTTATTAATTTTATTTCTATAATTAATTATAGATTAATGAAATATAAAATCATAAAATTTATTACATTGTAATAATAAATAGATACTAAAATATATTAATTATGAATATAATTCATATCAATTATGATTATAAAAAGATATAGATAGATATGTAAGGAATTTAGATAGCATATAGAGAGATTATTTTAAATTATTACTGAAATAGTATATTAATAGTTTTTATATGAAGGTAAAGAAACACAAAATCCATCATTAATAAACGATTCACGCGGTGAATAATCCAAATTTTTACCTTGCCAATTATATACATGTGCACCAGCAGCAATTGCTATTGCATGTCCTGCTCCTGTATCCCAAATATTAGTAGTTCCAAATCGCGGATATATTTGTGCTTTTCCTTCCGCTATAAGGCAAAATTTCAATGATGAACCAATTATAATTATTTTATGTTTGCCTAATTCATGTAAGTATTCTTTTAATTCAATATCTGTATGATGTGAGCGGCTTACTACAACTAGTGGAGGAGAATTTAAATGTGCATGAATCTGTATTTTGTTAGTTCCTTTTTGCTTCCACGCTTTACCTTCAGCTGCAAAATATATGACTTCAAAAGCTGGAGCATATACTACTCCTAATATTGGTTTTCCTTTATTAATCAAAGCAATATTTACGGTAAACTCACCATTACGTTTAATAAATTCCTTAGTACCATCAAGAGGATCTACTAACCAATATTTTTCCCAATTTCGACGATCATGCCAACTAGGTGGATTTTCTTCAGAAATTATAGGTACTTCTGGATATAAATCTTGAATTTTTTGCACAATAACTCTATGTGCTACTTTATCTGCTTTAGTAATTGGTGATTCATCTAATTTATATTTGACATCTATATGTTCTTTATCATTATAAACTTGCATTATAGCTTTACCAGCATCAATAGCTATCTGACATATTTTATTTAACATTTTTTATGTTTTCATCTCGGTATTTAAATTATTTATTTTTATATATATTATGAATTAATAAATATTATATGATAGAAAGACGAATTTTATTTATTGCTAGCTTTTTAAATTTAATAAAATACTAAAATAGTAAAAATAACAATATTTTTGAAGTAAGAGCGGAATATATAAATTAGAATTTATAGGTTAGGAATAATTCATTTATTTAGAACGAACAAATATCAACGTAGTAACAAAATAAATTTATTTAAGAAGATAATAGATATGTGAAATTATATACTATTAGACTATTAGGTCAACTAAAAAATGTTTTATTTACACTAAAATAATAATAATTAATTATTTAATATTAAATAATTAATTAGGAATAATATTATTCAGCAATAATATTTACAATTAACTTAACAAATACTTCATTATGAAAGTGAAATTCAACTTCATGTTCTCCAATATGACGCAAAACTCTATGAGATAATTGAACTTCGTTTTTCGAAACGTCAATACCTGCTGCAGTGACAGCTTTAGCAATATCACGTGCACTAATGGAACCAAATAACTTACCTTCACTTCCTGCTTTACACTTAATATTGATAGCACCTAATGATCTAATTTTTTCTGCACGGATATTAGCAATTCTCACAATATTAAATTGTTTAGCTTCTAATTCAGCACGACGCTCTTCAAAAAAAATAATATTTTTTTTAGTAGCAGGAACAGCTTTACCTTTTGGAACTAAGAAATTACGAGCATATCCAGCTTTTACTTTAACTGTATCACCGATATTACCTAATTTAACTATTTTATCAAGCAGAATAACTTGCATTAATTTATATCCTTAACATTATAATAGATAATATTTTATAGTTTATACTTTATTATTGGTGTCGGTCGGTATAAGGCAACAAAGACAAGTAACGTGAAATTTTAATAGCACGGCTTAATTGTCGCTGATATTTTGCTCTAGTACCAGTAATACGACTTGGTACAATTTTACCACTTTCACTTATATAATTTTTAAGTGTTGATATATCTTTATAATCAATTTCTTTAATACCTTCTGAGGTAAAACGACAGAACTTACGACGACGGAAATGACGTATCATTTTATTAATTTCCAGAATTATTAGAATATTTTCTATAATAATTAATTAAAATTTTTAAAAGTAAGTTTTATATAAAATTACTTTATGTGTATTATAAATGCCTAATTAGATTACTTTTTTAACTGTTTTTTTATACGATAATAAATAAACTAACCTTGTTTACTACTATGCTTAATCATCAACATTATTTTCAATATCAGAATCATTTGATAATTCATTAACAAAACCATCACGACGTTCACGACGTTCTTCTTTTAATTTAATCATTAGAGAAGTATCACTTATAGGATGTTTAACACGCATAATCATATTTCTAATAATAGCATCGTTAAAACGAAAACTATTCTCTAATTCTTCGATTAAGCGTTGACTAGCTTCTATATTTATAAGCACATAGTGTGCTTTGTGTAGTTTATTTATGGGATAAGCTAATTGACGTCTTCCCCAATCTTCTAAACGATGAATTGTACCCTGTAAATTACTAATAGTTGTAGTATAACGCTCAATCATCGCTGGAACCTGTTCGCTCTGATCGGGATGAACCATAAATACAATTTCGTAATTACGCATCAGTGCTCCTTATGGATTATAGCCTTCTAAAGGCTCGGTTAAAATCTCTACAACCTATGAAAGCAAGGAACTTTAGTCAGGTAAGCATGTAGGATATTACATCAATTATCTAATCAAACTTATACAATGTATTATTAATGATAAAAATTATTTCATATAAAATATATATATTAAAGATAATATCATATATTGATATATATAAAACATATTTTTATTAAAAATAAAAATAAATGTTTTAAAAGATAATATTATCAATGAATTTAGTATTCATAAACATAAAAAATTGTATATAATTACACTATAAATGATAAATATTTTCTTTTAAAGATTAATATAAATAATAATTATTGTTAAAATCGATATTTTTTAATGTTTTGTACAAGAAAGATAAATATTTAAATAAATATAATGTTATTTTTGATTATCTACTATAGATATTATTTATTACGTTGACGAACTGCTTCAAATAAACAGATACCATTTGCAACTGATACGTTTAATGAAGTTACACTACCTACCATAGGAATACTAATTAACTCATCACAATGTTCTCGTGTTAAACGACGTATTCCTTTTTCTTCTCCACCCATTACTAAAGCTATCGCACCATTCATATGACTATCATAAAACATTCGATCTGATTTTTCAACAGTACCAATGATCCATATATTATATTCTTTTAATAAGCAGATAGTACGTACTAGATTAGTAACACGAATTAAAGGTATATTTTCTGCGGCTCCGCTAGCAACTTTTTTTACTGTACAGTTAAGATCTGCTGAACGATCTTTAGGGACAATAACAGCATGTACACCAGAAGCATCAGCATTACGTAAGCATGCTCCTAAATTATGTGGATCAGTTATCCTATCTAAAATAAGTAAAAAAGGTTTCTCTATCAAATTAAGTAAATTAATAAGTTCGTATTCCTGATGTATTTTACTTAATTTAATATTAGCTATAATACCTTGATGTACAGCTCCTTTTACTTGAGAATCAAACCATTGACGTTTGGCAAATTGAATAATAATTCCATGAGATTTTAACTCAGTTATCAAACATTGCATGCGACGATCATCTCGTCCTTTAAGAATAAATACTTTTTTAATAAGCTGTGGATTTCGCTTCAATAATGCATGTACAGTATGAATACCAAAAATGATTTCTCTCATCACTTAACTCAACATCAAATATCAATTTGCAACAATTAACTTAGTACAAAAAAATATAATTTCTTTGAAATATTTTTTAAAGATATGGTCTTATTTTTTTAATTGTACTATAAAACTTTATCTATTATTTTTTTATATATAAAAAACTAATTCTAAATTAAATTTATTTGTTTATTTAATTTTAAAAATTATAGATGCTTCTATTATTTATTTTACATTTATGACGAAATATACGTTGCCTATTACTAGAAATTAAAGAAAAGTCAATTTTACGTTCTTCTATATGTACTTTATCTACTTGGACTTCTACTGCATCTCCAAGACAATAAATACAACTTCCAGATTCACCAATCAAACGTTGTCCGACTGAATCGAAATGATAATAATCGTTATCTAGTACAGAAACATGTACCAAGCCATCAATACATAGATGATTTAAACGCACAAAAAAACCAAAACCAGTAACACTCGAAATAATTCCATTAAATATCTTTCCAACTTGATTTTGCATGAAATCACATTTCAGCCAATCTGAGACATTACGTGTAGCTTCATCAGCACGACGTTCAGTCATAGAACAATGCTTACCAAATTGAAGCATCTGCTGTAAATCATAGTGATAACCGCCTGTAAATGTACTATTATTTACAATAATGTTACCTGATTTTTTTGCTATAATATACTTAATTGCACGGTGTAATAATAAATCTGGATAGCGGCGAATCGGTGATGTAAAATGTGTATAAGAAGCTAATGCTAAACCGAAATGACCACGATTTTTAAAATCATATACAGCTTGTTTCATTGAACGCAATAACATAGTATTCAACATTTCTGAATCATCGCGATTAATAGTTTGCTTTAGTAAATGAGCGTAATCAATTGGCTTAGGTTTTGCACCACCAGAAAGATTTAAACCTAATTCTTTTAATACGCTACGAAAACTACTAATACTATCATCACTAGGATAATCATGATCACGAAATAATGAAGGTTCTTTATTTTTTTCAACAAAATGAGCCGAAGCAATATTAGCTAATATCATACATTCTTCTATAATTTTATATGCATAATTAGGTACAATACGCTCAATACGTTCAATACGACGATTAGTATTGAAAATAAATTTCACTTCTTCAGTTTCAAAAGAAATACCTCCACGTTCTTTACGTGCTGTTTCTAATACTTTATATACTTGGTATAGATTGTTAAGATGCTTTATTAAAGTAGAATACTGCTTACATAATTTTTGATTACCTTCTAAAATATTCCACACTTTTGTATATGTAAGACGAGCATGAGAATTAATCAAAGCTTCGTAATGCTTATAACTAGTCAATTTTCCGTGTATAGAAACAGTCATTTCGCAAACCATACATAATCTATCTACATGTTGATTAAGTGAACAAACTCCATTAGATAAAACTTCTGGTAGCATTGGAATTACTTGTGAAGGAAAATATACTGATGTACCACGTTGATAAGCTACCTTATCTAACTCAGTCCCGGGACGAACATAATAGCTTACATCAGCAATAGCAACCAACAATCGCCAACATCCATTACTTTTTTTCTCACAATATACTGCATCATCAAGGTCAAATGCATCTTCATTATCAATAGTAACAAATGGTAGCTCGCGAAGATCACGTCTATTTTTCTTAGTAACTTCAGGTATATATTCTTTTTGAAATTTAAAAGTTTCTTTTAATACCTCTTCTGACCAATTATATGGAATTTCATGAGTACGCAAGGCTATATTTATGGCAAGTTCTGTACCCATGTTATTACCTAGTACCTCAGTTATTTTACCAATTGCTTTAGTATGGCGTATCGCACGCTTAATAATTTCTACCACTACGATTGAACCTATAATAGCATTATGCTCATTTCCTTGAGGAATAATGATATCGAAATTTAAACGGTTATCATCAGGTACTACAAAACCAATACCAGAATTAATTAAATAACGTCCAATAATTTGACTATTACGAGGTTCTAATATACGTACTACTCTAGCATTACACCGATTTTTATTATCTAGATTACCAGGTTGAGCTAATATTATGTCGCCATGTAAACAAAATTTCATCTGTACGTGAGATAAGTAAAAATCATGTTTCTTACCTTCAACACGTAAAAAACCATAACCGTCACGATGTGCTATAACTTTACCACGTAGCAAATCAAGCCTCTCTGGTAAAGCATAACATTGTCGGCGAGTAAATATCAATTGACCATCTCGCTCCATAGCACGTAATCTCCGACGCAAGGCTTCTAATTGCTCTTGATTTGAAATATTTAATTTTTGTGCTATCTTATGACGACTAGTTGGTTTTTTGCGTTTTTTTAATACAGTCAAAATAAATTCACGGCTAGGAATAGGGTTTTTATATTTTATAGCTTCTCTCTCCTTAAATGGATCTTTCAACATAATGATTCCTTTAATCTCATTAATTTAATTGTTACTAGTTTTTTATCTTAATATGAAATTATGTATAGTCTGCTATTATAAATCAATGTATAGTGTTTTTATTAATGTATAATGTTTTTATTTAAGATGAATTAGTTTTTGTTTATTTATATTAATTAATAAGATTTATTTGATTAATTAAATACATTAATAATTATTAGATGAAGTTACTAAATAGCTAATTATCTAGAATAGATTTATAATCTATTGTATTGTTTAAAGCAGTAATATATTTATTAAAATTAAATTAAATTAAATTAAATTAAAGATAAAATATAAGCCGGATTAAAATCTTAATCCGGCTTATTAAATCATAAATTAAATGGATCACGTATAATCATAGTCTCATTGCGATCTGGACCAGTAGAAATAATATCAATAGGTATATTTGTTACTTCCTCTATGAGCTTGATATAATCACGTGCAGCTTGTGGTAGTTCTTTAATATTTTTTAACCCAAAGGTTTTTTCATTCCAACCTGGTAATGTTTCATAAATAGGTTCAATATATTCTCCACTTTTGACTGATTGTAATGAATTAACTTTACGTCCATCTGACATGCGGTACTCTACACACACTTTTACTTCTTTGAGACCATCTAATACATCTAACTTTGTCATACAAAAGCCTGATATTGAATTTATTTGAATTGCACGTCGTAAAGCAACTGCATCCAGCCAACCAGTACGACGACGACGTCCAGTAGTTGTACCAAATTCATGTCCTTGTAAACAAAGAAATTCACCTATTTCATCAAATAATTCAGTGGGAAATGGTCCTGAACCTACACGAGTAGAATATGCTTTTACCACACCAAGTATATAATCAATATAACGTGGACCGAAACCAGTTCCAGTTGCTACACCACCAGCCGTAGTACTAGAGGAAGTTACATATGGATAAGTACCATGATCGATATCGAGTAATGTACCTTGTGCACCTTCAAACATAATTAAATCACCACGTTTACGAGCACTATCCAATAACTCAGATACATCGACTGCTATACTAGTTAAACTTTCGGCCAGCAACATTACATTATTTAATACTTTTTTATAATCCACAGGATTTTCTTTATAATAATAAATTAATTGAAAATTATAAAAATCAATAATTTCTTTTAATTTATCTGCAAAATTTTTTTGATGAAAAAGATCAATTACTCGTAAACTACGACGTGCAACTTTATCCTCATAAGCTGGACCAATTCCTCGTCCTGTAGTACCAATAGCTTTAGCAGCACTTATTTTTTCACGTGCTAAATCCATAGCTATGTGATATTGTAAAATTAAAGGACAAGCTTCAGATATAAGTAGACGTTTACGTGCTGGTATACCACGATCTTCTAAAAATTTTATCTCTTTTATTAAAGCTTCTGGAGATAATACAACACCATTACCAATAACGCTAATGACTTCTTCATGTAAAATACCTGATGGAATTAAATGAAGAATAGTTTTTTTGCCATTGATCACAAGTGTATGACCTGCATTGTGACCTCCTTGGTAACGTACAACGTATTTTGCACGCCTTGTTAGAAGGTCTACGATCTTACCTTTACCTTCGTCACCCCATTGGGTGCCAAGTACGACGACGTTCTTACTCATTTTAAAATTACCGATTGCTTAAAAATAGATTTTATCATCTGTTTTTTCCACTTTCAGTATTTTTTACTATAATATATATTTTATTTTAATATTGAAGAAGATAGACTATATATTTAGTTTTTTAAAAAATTAGATAAATTTTTAATTTATGCCTTATTTAAAGGAATAAGGTGGTTTCATATAATAGAAAAAATCGTTTTTTGGATCTAATATTAAGATATCCTGATTATTAGAAGAAAAACTATTTTCATATGCATGTAGACTACGAATAAAAAAATAAAAATCTGGATCTTGGTTGAATCTAGTAAATATTCTTGCTGCTTCAGCATCACCTTCACCACGGTAAATAATAGCCATACGTTGTGCTTCTGCTAAAGTATGAGTAGCCTGATAGTCTGCTGTAGCACGTACTTTCTCTGCTTCTTCTAACCCTTGAGAACGTTGACTACGTGCTACAGTTTCACGTTCAGCTCTCATCCGGTTATAAATAGCATCAGATACTTCAATAGGTAGATTAATTTGTTTAATACGGACATCAACTACATGAATACCTAGTGCAGCCATACTATTTTGATTTGATAACTCTTTAGTATTAGTTCTAAGTTTTATTTTGGCTACATCTGTGCTAGTAATAATCTTGTCAGTAACTTTTTTTGTATCTTCTATATCATTTTGTTCATTTGTTCTACCACTATTAAGTGCATTACGGACATCAATAGTTAAACGACCTCGAGAATCAGTGACAATATCTTTAACATCTAAACGTCCTATATCAGAACGTAGTCTATCATTAAATTTACGCTTTAATAATACTTCAGCTTGAAAAATGTCTCCTCCATTTGTTGTTAAATAGTATCTACTAAAGTCAGTAATACGCCATTTTATATAAGAATCAATAATTAAATCCTTCTTTTCTTTTGTTAAAAACCGATCAGCCTGGTTATCCATAGTCTGAATTCTAGCATCTAGATATTTTACTTTTTCAATAAATGGAATTCTAAAGTGTGGCCCAGGCATAAAATTTTTTGGTCTATTTTCATCATCACGCACAACTTTACCAAAACGTAGTACGATACCACGTTGACCTTCTTGTATAATAAAGAATGAAAACAATAATAAAAATACTGGTATTATCATCGTAAATACAATTATTGATTTACGCATTATCTAATCTCTCCTTTAATATTAGGTTTCCGCAAAGCATTCAGCCGTCTTTGATCCATAATATTTGAGTTTTGTACTAAAATATTATTAGAGTCTGCATGATGGGAAGATGACGGAAATATTATTTTTGATTTTTTAAGATCACTAATATCCTTAGATTTTTTACTATCTTCGTCGTACTTGAATTGATCAAGAGGGAGGACCATTAAATGATTACTACTATCATTAATTAATATTTTATGGGTATGACTTAATATACGTTCCATACTTTCAATATAAAGACGTTTTTTCATAATTTTTGGATTAGCTTTATATTCTATTAACATAGTGGAAAAACGCGTTATTTCGCCTTGTGCTTCTAATATTGTACGTTCTTTATAAGCACGTGCGTCTGAAAGAATACGCTGAGCTTGACCATTAGCACGTGGTTGTACCTCATTTGCATATGCTTCTGCTTCTCGTACATATTGTTCACGGTTTTCAAGTGCAGCAATTGCATCATCAAAAGCAGCTTTAACTTCTTCTGGTGGACGTGCTGTTTGAAAGTTTACATCTAATAAAATAATACCCATATCATATGGACGAATTGTTCTTTCAATTTCACGTTGAGTTTCACTACGGACTACAGTACGTCCTGCAGTTAAAATACGATCCATAGTAGATCTTCCAATAACTCCGCGTAATGCACTATCTGTAGCTTGACGTAAGCTATCGTCTGCATTAGTTACAGAATATAAATATTTCTTTGGATCAATGACTCGATATTGTACGTTCATTTCTACACGTACTACATTCTCATCCGAGGTCAACATCATACCTGATGTTCCCAGTTGACGAACAGCTTCTACATTTACTGCTTGTACTTGTTCAATAAAAGTAGGCTTCCAATTAAGACCTGGCTGAACAAGGTGAGTAAATTTACCAAAACAAGTTAAAACACCACGCTCTGCTTCTTTAATTGTATAAAAACCGCTAGATATCCATAAAATAGTTATTAATAGAATTATCATGGTCAAAAATTTACTACTACCAACCCCACCTATTTTATTACTTATTTCACGAAAAAGATCATCAATATCATGAGATGGTTGATTATTTTTTCTTTGATTCTTTCCTTCTGGATTAATACGGCTCTTACCCCACGGATCGCGGTCCTGTCCGTTATTTTCAGGTTGATTCCACGCCATGTTATCTAGACTCCATTTATTATTTTTATGTATATGTTTTATAACATAGCGTATATCTTATGTGATAATATATACGCTGTTATGTTATATTATGTTATGTTATGTATGTTATAGTAAATTTTTTTAATGTTAAATAATATAATTGGTTAGTGATGGTTCCTGTATGCATAGATAGCGCCAATGATTAATAGGTATACGTATATGTAAAATAACACTACCATCATCTTCATTCCATTCTTTCTCAATTACCTTTAATTGATAAAACTGACTACGTAAACGGCTTGCCATTGGGGGAAGACATAAATTATATTGAACTATTTCCCCTAATAAATACTTAGATAACGCTTCCCATAACAATGAAAGACCTAGACCGCTTTTAGCCGAAAGCCAAACACGTATAGGTTGATTATTTTTGTCATAATCAATACGTGGTTTAAAAGAGTCTAATGCATCAATTTTATTCATAATTAGTAATACCGGAATATTATTTGCTTTAATTTCCATTAAGATATCATTAACTACTTTAATTTTTTCATTAATGTATATATCAGTAGCATCTATAACGTGTAGTAATAATTTTGCTTGACGTGTTTCTTGTAACGTAGTTTTAAATGCTACTATTAAATCATGCGGTAAATGGCGAATAAAACCAACAGTATCAGCTAGTATCACTTCTCTTAGATTTACATTATTTAATCGGCGTAAAGTAGGATCTAATGTTGCAAATAATTTATCTGCAGTATATGCATTTGCAGAGGTCATGATATTAAATAAAGTAGATTTTCCAGCGTTAGTATATCCTACCAAAGATATAGTTAATTTATCTGCTTTATTACGAACTCTTCTACTTTGTGTACGTTGTTTTTCCACTCGGTTTAGACGAGAAAGAATGAGCCTAATACGATTAGCTAACAAACGACGATCAGTTTCCAACTGAGTTTCACCTGGACCACGTAAACCTATACCACCTTTTTGACGCTCAAGATGTGTCCACCCGTGTACTAATCTAGTAGAAAGATAGCGTAACTGTGCTAACTCAACTTGTAATTTGCTTTCATAGCTACGTGCACGCTGAGCAAAAATATTAAGAATTAAACCAATACGGTCAAGAACATTACATTTATACAATTGCTTAAGATTACGTTCTTGAACAGGAGTTAAGGTATGGTTGAATAAAATAACCGATGCTTTACTCACTTTTATTATCTCAGCAATTTCTAATGCCTTTCCTTTACCGACAAAATATTTGGAATGTGGTATATTTCGTTTACCAATGACAACTTGCAGCACTTCTATACCAGCTGAAGTAACAAGATTTTTAAACTCTTGTAAATTTTCCAATTCTTTATCTTGGAAGAACCAGATATGTACTAATACGGCTCGCTCGCCAGCATCATAACGGTTAAACAAACTATACCTCACTATATTATAATAAATAATCCTAAAAATATTTGATTTAAAAATGAAAACCATAGTATTATGAATTTATTCTAAGTTATCATTTTCTTTTTTTGCTGTTCTTCAAGCATTTGATTATTTTCTCCATGATAATAATCATTACTAATTATACCTGTATGATTATGGTGCGATATTGGACGAGAAGGAACTACTGTAGAAATAGCATGCTTATATACCATTTGATTAACAGCATTTTTTAAAAGAATAACAAATTGATCAAATGATTCAATTTGACCCTGTAGTTTAATACCATTAACTAAATATATCGATACTGGTACACGTTCACGACGTAATGCATTTAAAAATGGGTCTTGTAATGATTGCCCCTTAGCCATTTTATTTTTCCTTATGTACTTGTTTATTAAAGACCGTAATTTGAAAAATTCAATAAAAATTTATGTATAATAACGGACTAATTGTACACAATCATCTTTGATTCTTACTAAATACTTCAGCTATTGTATTACATGCTAAATTTAACTCATCACTATTAATCCATTGAACATTTGACCATTTACGTAACCACACCATTTGATGTTTGGCTAACTTTTTAGTAGCACAAATACCTTTATAAATCATTTCTTCGTAATCGATGTTTTTAGATAAATAATCCCACATTTGACGATAACCTACACAACGTATAGCAGGCATATTTATATGTAAATCATCTCTTGCAAATAAAGAAGTAACTTCTTTCTCAAAGCCTGATATTATCATTTGGTTATAACGTAAAAGGATACGTTGGTATAATAGTTCACGACTTTTAGGGGCGATAGCAAACTGATACACATCGTAAGGTAATGTTTGACCAGATATTTTTGTTAATTCTGTTAAAGTTTGACCTGAAATGAAAAAAATTTCCAATGCACGTAAGATTCTATAATGATCATTTGGATGAATACGTTTAGCGGCAAGTGGATCTATTTTACATAATTGTCGATATAGTGTTTCATAGGAGTTTTTTCCTATCATTTGCTTTATTTGTCGACGAATTTCAAGATTAGTAGAAGGCAATGGAGATAACCCTTCAAGTAATACCTTGAAGTAAAGCATAGTGCCGCCGACAAGTAATGGTATATTACCATTTTTAGTAATTTCCGCCATTTCTATTAAAGCATCTCGGCGAAATTCTGCAGCAGAATAAGATTCTGCTGGATCACGGATATCCAGTAAGCGATGTGGTGCTAGTTTTAATTGTTCTTTTTTTGGCTTTGCTGTACCAATATCCATTCCACGATAAATTAAAGCAGAATCTACACTAATAAGTTCTACAGGGAATCTTTGACGTAACCAAATAGCAATTTCTGTCTTTCCTGAAGCTGTAGGTCCCATTAAAAAAATTGCTTTTGGTCGATTATTTTTATTTAATTTACTTATGTAATTCATTAATTACACTTTTAATTTCAATATTCTGTATTAGATTTGAAGGTGGTAACTGTAATAGTTGTGGACTATTTTTTTCTAATTCTGCTAATAAAATAACAGCCTGTGAATAATTCCAATAAGATTTTTCATCATCTTGTTGATCTACTAACCATTCAGTTAGAGAAGCTATAGAAACATTTTGCTGATGAGCAAGATAATTTAACATTTCTTCAATTAATTTTTTTAAATTTTGTTTTAATAACGGTATGGGAACTGCACGTAGAATTAAATGTTGTTTTTCTACTTGTAAGTCAATTCCTATCAAATTTAAAATTGCAGAATGAATATTTATAAGTTCAATTTTATGATCTGTAATCTTTAATAGAATTGGTATTATCAAAGGTTTTGATTTTAATTGACCTTTACCTGGAAAAATTTGAGTATATTTTAAAAAACGATTTGCGACAGAAAGCGATAAAAGCTTTAAAGAATCTTTTTTCTCTAATAGTGCATACCGTGAATCAAAAACATGCAATACACGACCAAAAGTTTCCACTGGTAATTGATTTTTTTGATTTATGTTATGATTAATATCCTTTTTAAGGATTGAGGAATTCTGTTCGTTATTTAGTTCTTTATTTTTTTCTATAGATAGAGGTAAAAAAGAATTCTCTTTATCATTAATAGATAATATAACCGGTTGTATAAATTGATTATCTCCTGCACTTTGAAGGTTACGTATTGATTTTAAATAGAATGTATAATCTGTAGGTGAATTAGTTTGTAGAGCGTTAATTATACTTTGCAAAATAAAATCATGTACCAACCTTGATTGGTGAAATTTTATTTCATGTTTAGCTGGATGGACATTAACATTAATATCACGAGGATTGATGTTTAAATATAATACATATGATGGTGGATGGTTGTTATCTCTAATTTGGATTTGATATGCTTGATGGATTGCATGTTTAAACAGCTTATTTCGTACTATACGTTTATTAACATAGCAATATTGAATATTGGGAATCTTATTCCAAGAATTTGGATCAGCTATCCATCCATTTAAGCTCAAATCATTATGATGCCAATCAATACGTAATGCATTCTGAATAAAATTTTTACCACAGATTAAACTAAGTCTACTTTCTATTTTTGTATCATGATTAACGGCATTATATTTACTTATTAGTTTACCGTTATGTGTCAGCACAAGAGAAACATTAAAAGAAGTCAATGCAATACGTTTTATTACTTCTTTTATATGTTGAAATTCAGTCTTTTCAGAGCATAAAAATCTACGTCGTGCAGGTGTATTATAAAATAAATCAAGTACATCTAATGATGTACCTATCGGATGTGCCGCTGGTTTTACTATTACCTGCATATCTCGCCCTTCCGAATAAGTTTGCCAAGCTTCATTTTGATATGCTGTATTCGAAGTGAGGATTAAACGAGAAACTGAGCTAATACTAGAAAGAGCTTCGCCGCGAAAACCAAAGCTCATAATATTTTCTAAATCATCAATAGATGCAATTTTACTAGTAGCATAACGAGATAATGCTATAGATAATTCATCTTTAGGTATACCACAACCATTATCTCGAATATGTATTAACTTACTACCACCTTTTTTAATATCTATCTCAATATGAGTGGCACCAGCATCTAAACTATTTTCTACAAGCTCTTTTACAACAGATGATGGACGATCTATTACTTCACCTGCAGCAATTTGATTAGCTAGCTGTAAAGGTAAGATTCTTATAGGAATATCACTACTCCTTAAATGTATATTAAAAATACTAATAAGTTAAATTAAAGATATAAAATTTTAAAATATCTCCTTAACAAGAAAATATTTTAGTTCATATGATACAGTTGTGGATTCATAACGTAACGCATTGTAATTGTAGTAAGTAAATCGCTACGAACTTTTGGATAAAAATGCATAGTCTTATTATAGGGGGAAATTATGTTAGTTGATAGCTGAAAATGTTTTGCTACATTCCCTTTTATTAATTTATTTACCATCAAATTTCTTTGTTGCTTTAAAGTTGATTTCAACGGATGAGCTAAAAAATAGCTACGTATTCCTTTATAAATAGATAAAGCAATCTTCCTTTGATATGTATTACTACCAAGTAAGCGTTCTTCCTTAACATTACTAATAAAACCAGTTTCAATAAGTAAAGAAGGAATATCTGGTGAACGCAATACACCAAGACTTGCATATTCCGGTAATCGCTTATGTAATCGCACAATACCGTTTAGCTGTTGTAGTACTTTTAATGCTACTTCATAACCAATACGTTGAGAATAAATAAACTGTAAATCAAGCATAGCTTGACTAAGATATGGATCAGTACGGTTATGTGTTAATATATCAGCAGTGCCACCCAATAATTCTGATTGTTTTTCTTTTTGTTCGAGCCAATTCGCCATTTCACTATTAGCACGACGTTTTGATAGTAACCATATTGATGCACCAGTTACTGCATGATTCGGTGCGGCATCAGCATGAAGAGATATTAATAAATTTGCATTTTTTTTACGTGCCACTTCAGATCTGTTCATAACTGAAATAAAATGATCGCTGTTGCGAGTTAATACTGATTTAAACATATTATCTTTATCCATCAAAGCTTTTAATTTTTTAGCAATAGCTATCGTTACATTTTTTTCATGTAAACCGTGCTGACCTAAAGCACCTGGATCTTGACCACCATGCCCAGCATCAATAGCAACAATTATTACTTCATGATTAATATTAGCATTTGAATTGATAATTTTTTTATTATTATGACTGAATTTCATAAAAATAGGTGTTTTTTTTACATGGTTCATATTAAGAATACTAATTACAACACGGTATTGATCTTTATCAAATTGAATCATATTAGTATGTATATTTACTTTTCTTGTTAATTTAAATAATAAATGTATAAGTTGTTTATTTTTTAACTTAATACTATTAATACGTTTTAGCATATTTTTCCCGCTAAAATTCAAAGGTAATTCTTTAAATATCCCACTTTGGCGCATCTTTAATAAAAAACAATTATGATTGTGACATGGAAAGATACTATATACTGGTTTACCTTTAAATCTTAAGGTAATGATCGCTATATTAGTACTATTTTTTACTTGAATATCAAAAAGCGTAGCTGATAGAATAGGTGTAGAAAATATGCAAAACACAATTATTGAAAATATTTTTATCTGTGAAATCATACCTTATTCCTATACTGTTGAAATTTTTGTACTAAATATTTACCTTCATCAGAAGTCGCTTTAATTTCAACCTCACGTATGATTTCAACATAATTTAATTTTAATTTAAGATCTGATTCAGGAATAATACCTATTGCCTGTTGCGGCCATTCTACTATACATAAAGCATTATTACTGAAGTAATCACAAATTCCTATTAATTCTAATTCTTCTGGATTATTTATACGATAAAAATCAAAATGGTGTAATAAGCGTGATCCTACTTCGTATGATTCAACTAATGTATAAGTTGGGCTTTTAATTTTATTTTTATAACCTAACCCATATAAAAATCCACGAGTAAATGTAGTTTTTCCAACTCCTAAATCACCATAAAGATAAATTATTAATTTACTCCTTATACAACATTGTGCTAATTGCATTCCTAAATGCAGGGTTTCCCGTTCATCAAATAATTGAATAACATAAGTCTTCATATTTTATTTTCTACATTATTTCTGGATTAACAAATTGCCATAATACTTCAAATAAATCCGTAGCTAACATGCCACGAGTACCACGCTGAGCAGCAATTGTATCACCTGCTGCACCATGTGCAACACATCCTGCACAAGCTGCATCTATTAATGTTAATTTTTGACATAGCAAAGCAGCAATAATCCCACTCAATACATCGCCCATACCACCAGATGCCATACCTACATTACCTACATCTGCAATAGCTATTTTACCTGTATAGTCAGCTATTATAGTACCAGCTCCTTTTAATACTACTACTCCACCATAACGTTGAGCTAAAAGTGGTGCAATTTGTAAAAGATTACTTTTAACTTCACTAATTTTCATACCTAATAAACGAGCAGCTTCACCTAGATGAGGAGTAATAATACGGTTATTTCGATGATCTTGATTCATTGCTAATAAGTTAAGTGCATCTGCATCCCAAAGCATAGGTTTTTTACTAATTGAAATTATTTTTAAGGCATTCCTACCCCAATCACGTTGACCTAAGCCAGGTCCAATAACAATTACATTTGCCCACTCTAGTGATTTCTGTAAGAGTTCTTCATTAAGTACATCTACCATTAGTTCTGGACGAGTACTGATAAAAGAACAAATATTATCTTTATGCGTCAATACGCGTACAAGTCCTGCCCCACTACGTAAAGCAGCTTCAGCAGTCATTTTAATTGCACCTCCAGTACCAATATCTCCACCGATTACTAATAAACAACCATTATTATATTTATGTAAGCTTTTTTTAGATTGCTTAAACCAACTATTTAAATCTTTTACATCATAACGAATAATAGGGGCTTCTTGATTTTTACTAAAAAGGAATGAAGAAAGACCAAGATCATCATAATGTAAACAACCTACATAATCACGTGCTTCACCAATAAGTTGTCCTGGTTTTAATCCAATCATACTAATCGTATGATTTGCAACAACCGTTGCTGAACCCAACGTTATTCCGTTATTGGCACTCAATCCAGAAGGAATGTCTATTGATAAAACAGGAGCAACATGAGAATTCATCATCTCAATAAGATTATTATAAGGTTCAATAATTTCTCTATTAATACCGATACCGAATAGTGCATCTACTATAAGATCAACATTTTTAGGCCAAGTTATATCAGTAGGATATATTACCCCTCCTACTGATAACCAAGCATCACGAGATTGTTGAGCTTCTTTGGATAATATATAATGTTCATGTGCTAATAAAGTTACATTAATACCAGATAGATAAGCTAATCTTGCAATTACATAACCATCACCACCATTATTACCATGGCCGCACAAGATCATCCAGTGTTGAGATAAAGGCCATATTTCTAATGCTAATTTATAACTAGCTTTACCAGCACGTTGCATCAATTCATATAAAGTAATGTCTAAAGTATTAATTGCTTCATACTCTAACTTATTTATTAACTGTATAGGCCATACAGTATGTGGTAATATGTTTTTATATATTCTTTTTTTCTTAGTTATCATGATACTCTCTTTTTCTTTAATAAATTATTCAATAAATTCAAGAAAATCAAGAATTATTTAGTTTTCATTAGATTTTATTGTCTTTGATTTGAATACTGAATTAAAAAAATATTTTTTTATATTGAAATTAGAGATTAAAAGGATATTTTTTATTTTTTGCTGATTTTGATTTTTAAATTATTAAATCAATTTATATTGATTTATAAATCATATTTAATATTCATTAATTTTAACTATCAATGCTATTAACTTTATTACAGTTAAGATTTAACACTATAAAAAATCATCTCGGTTTAGCTTGTCATTATAATAAATTATTAAAAAATTATTTTTTTAATAAAAGTAAACAAAGCATATTTATCCCAACAACATACTTTTTTAAAATTAAATACAATAAAAAAATTATAATTAAAGAATAAAAATAGATTTTATTAGCTATATGATAAATGTTATTAACATTTTATTGATTTATCTTAAAATAATTATTTATTTATAAATATGAAGAGAAACTAATGAAGAGTAATTTAATATTTTTAAATAAAACACGTATAGCATTATTATTAAAATAATAAGCTATCCCTTTTATTTTATTTAATTATTAAATAAATATAAAATTATAATATTTTTCTATTTTTATACTATAAAATAAAAAACATATTTCTTTTCAAAAAAAGATTTGATTGAAGATAAAGATCTCGAATATTTATCTCTAATTAAAATAATAAAAATTATTAAAAAAAATAAATTACTTTGAAGTTATTTAATAATATTGAAATACTAAAAATTAATAAAGATAAATATTAATAAATTATTTATTATGGAGCGGGAAACGAGACTCGAACTCGCGACCCTGACCTTGGCAAGGTCATGCTCTACCAACTGAGCTATTCCCGCATATTATATATATTATTTATTTTTTAATAGATAAAATATATATTATACAAAAAATTATTTATACTGCAATATTTTTTTAAAAAACTTTTCACTATAAAATTAAAGATTCATTTTTCAAACTTATTTAATAATTAATAAAATTAAAGATTTAATAAATTTTTACGATAGTATAATAATTCTGCTACTGATTCTCGAATATCGTTCAATGCTTGATGGTTTCCATTTTTTTTAAATCCTGAAAGAATATGAGGTTTCCAACGACGAGCTAATTCTTTTAAAGTGCTGACATCTAAGTAACGATAATGAAAATAAGTTTCTAACTCTGACATATATTTACGTAAAAAACGACGATCTTGACCAATACTATTTCCACAAATTGGTGAAGTGTTTGCCGGTACCCAATTTTTTAAAAAATCAATAGTTATTCGTTCTGCAATTTTATGATCATATTTACTATTTTTCACACGTTCAATTAATCCACTATTAGTATGCGTTAGAATATTCCATTCATCCATCATAGCTAATTGAACATCTGATTGATGTATAGCTATTACTGGACCTTCTGCAAGAATATTTAGGTCAGGATCAGTTACTAATGTGGCAATTTCAATAATGTGATGACATTCTGGATTTAATCCAGTCATTTCTAGATCAATCCAAATTAAATTATTTTCGCTTATAGTGGTAATCATTTTATTTACCTAGTCATTAAAATTCTTTTAGATGTATCATAAACTACTTTATTAAACAATGAAGCAAATCATATTAAAACTTTAATGCAGAAGATATGTTCATAAATAACATTTATCGCAACTTTAATCACGTTATTATATTAGTATTATTAATCATCAAAACTACCTATGACAAAATCATAAATAAATAATTTATCATCATGGAATGGATAATAATATGTTTAGTGCAGCAAGAGAAGGCATTATAATCAGCCGATTTGGAATACATGCAGATGTAGAAGATAACCTAGGTATAGTATATCGTTGTAATATACGACGTAATATATCATCTTTAATAACAGGTGACTATGTTATATGGCGTGCTGCTACTAATAAAAGTAATAAAGGCATTATAGATTCTGTTCTTGAACGTAAGAATGTATTAGAACGTACTAATACGTATGGCAGTATTAAACCAATTGCTGCTAATATTAATCAAATAGTTATCGTTTTTTCTATCTTACCAAAATTATCACTGAATATTATTGATCGTTATTTAATAGCTAGTGAAATACTTGGTATTAAAGCACTTCTGGTATTAAATAAAACAGACTTAATTACTGATAAAATATTTAAATTGATTGATATTCAAATGGATATTTATCGTCACATAGGATATCAAGTCTTAAAAGTATCAAGCTATTCTCAAGATGGTTTGTTAGAGTTAAAAAATGTACTTGCAGGACATGTTAATATTTTTACTGGTCAATCTGGAGTGGGAAAATCCAGTTTACTAAAAATATTACTTGATCGAAGTATAAATGACAATAAAATATTGATTAATGATCTTTCTAAGATATCTAATCTTGGCAAACATACTACTACTACAGCACGACTGTATCACTTTCCATATGGCGGTGATGTAATTGATTCACCAGGCATACGTGAATTTAGCTTAGGGAATATAAATTTAAAACAAATTACATGGGCATTCATAGAATTTCGTAAGTTTCTTAGGTACTGTAAATTTCGAGATTGTAGCCATAAAGATGATTTAGGTTGTGCCATTCGTACAGCTGTTAAAAATAAAAATATTAATATATCACGTTTTAATAATTATCATAAGATTATTAAGGATAAAAGTATTGATAGATAAAAATCTATTGCTATTAATTAAATTTAATTCCTATTATAAAACAAGTAATAACTTAAAATTAAAGAATAAAACCATATGTACTTAATTTTTATCAATTAACCAACTAGGAAAATACAGTGTTTGATAGTTTAAAAGTAATTTTAATTAAAATTATGCCTAAAAAATTATTAACTAAAATGATAAGTTGGATTGCTAACTTTCAAGGAGGATGGTTAACAACTACGATGATAAATATTTTTATTTGGTTTTATAAAGTAGATATGAGTGAAGCACTTTATTCTAATTCATCTAGTTATTGTACTTTTAATGATTTTTTCATTCGACCCCTAAAAAAAAATATGCGTTTAATTAATTTTGATACTTCATTACTAGTAATGCCAGTAGATGGTATTATAAGTCAGCTAGGTCGTATCGAAGGAAATCAAATGTTTCAGGCAAAAAATCACTATTATAGTTTACAAGCTTTATTAGCTGGTAACAACAATCTTGCCAATTATTTTCTAAACGGTTATTTTGTTAATATTTACCTATCATTACGTGACTATCATCGTGTCCATATGCCTTGTAATAGTACCTTGCGTGAGATGATTTATATACCAGGGAAACTTTATTCAGTAAATCGTTCGGCTACAAGAAAAATACCAAACCTTTTTGCTCGTAATGAACGAGTTATTTGTGTATTTGATACTAATCATGGTCCAATGATACAGATTCTTGTAGGTGCTATAATTGTAGGAAGTATTGAAACTAGTTGGGTTGGTACTATAACGACGCCTAGAGAAGGAATGGTAAAACGTTGGCGATATCCATCTGCAGGTCATAACGGAGCTATAGTATTACTAAAAGGCCAAGAAATGGGTCGCTTTAAATTGGGTTCAACAGTAATTAACTTATTTGCACCAAATCAAATAAAATTACTAGAGCATCTTAAACCTGAAAGTAAAACACGCGTTGGGCAACCTTTAGCAACTGTTTTACCTAATCTTAATAACATTACGCTTGAATAACTTTAAAAAATTTTCTATACGTTATTCTCTGTTAATATTTCTGAGTAGCATACTCAGCTCTCTTGATTTTGCTGCTAATATTCCTATAGCTAATCAATTTCAACAAAAATTAGACATAACAAAATTTAATAACCATATTTCAGTTAAAGCTGAACAATCTCAAATTTTAGAAGTAGCACTAAATTTTCTTTTTGAACGAAATAAATCTCTTGAACACATTAAGCAATATCAACAAATCATAGAAAATTTCCCACTTTTAGTACATGATATTCGGAAAAAAATCTTAAGTTTGATGACTGAGCAAAAAGTATTACATACTAATATGAATAGTGCTGAATTAGATCAAAAAATATTACAAGCGAGTAATCAACTATTAGAAGAAAGCCGTCAAGTGTTGCAGGAACAAGAAACTGCACGTGAAATTAGTTATGAACTATCACAACTGCCACAACAACAAACTACGGCAAAGCGTATTATGATAGAAAATGAACATAGAACACAAGGATTAATTTTTACCAGTACATCTTTGTCTCAAGTTCAAATTTATATGAAACAAGCGGAAAATGCAGCTAATCAAGCTCGTATAAATGAGCTAGAACTAGCACAATTATCCTCTATTAACCAACAAGAATTAGCACATATGCGTGCTGAATTACATCAAAAAAAAATAATTCAATTAGATGATTACTTAAAAAAATTACGTAATAATCTAAATAATCAGCGCCAACTTGAAGCTAAATTAGCATTAAAGCGTACTGAAAATTTAATAGAAAAAAGTATAGGAATACCAAATGTAATTAGTAATCAATTTCAGATTAATCGTGAGTTATCTAATGATCTTAATAATCAAACAAAACGTATGGATTTTATTGCAATACAGCAGCAATTAATAACTAATCAAAACTTACAAGTACGTCAAGTATTAAGTTCATTACATGAACAATCTCGTTGGATAGGTGCGTCTAATTTATTAGGAGAAGCATTACGTACACAAATTGCACGTTTACCGACAATCATAAAATTTCAGCAAATAGATAGAGAAATGGGAGAACTACGTGTAAAACGTTTAAAATATGAAGAATTATTAGAACATCAGCAGATACTACTTAAAAAGAAACAAGATAATGGAATTTATTTTACTACTTATCAAATGCGTATATTAAATGCACAATTAAAAATCCAGCATGCACTATTAAATTCTCTGATTTCGAGTTGTGATACACTTATTTTAGAAATAACAAAATTAAAAGTAGGTAATATACAATTACAAGACTCATTCAGAGAATTAAAAGACGCAACGCATCGTTACTTATTTTGGATTGGTGACGTCAACCCAATAGGGCTAAGGTATCCTATTCAAGTTGCACAAGATTTAACACGCTTTCTATCTTTAGATACTTTAAATCAGTTAGGAAAAGCCCTAACTATGATGTTTACTAGTAAAGAAACATTGTTACCTATTATTAGTGCTATTCTATTGGTAGGATTAAGTATAGGTTCAAAACGACATTATAATGCATTTATGATACGAGCCTCTAGCCGTGTCGGAAAAGTTACTCAAGATCAATTTAACTTAACACTACGTACTGTACTTTGGTCAATTTTAGTAGCTTTACCACTACCAGTTCTTTGGGCAGCCTTTGGATACGGTTTACAGCATGCTTGGCCTTACCCAGTTGCCATAGCTATTGGTGATGGCATTACTGCAACATTACCTTTACTGTTGGCATTTATGATTAGTGCTATTTTCGCTCGTCACGATGGTTTATTTGTAGTACATTTTCGCTGGCCTCAGAAACGGGTAATACGTGCTATGCGTTATTATTTGCTCACAGTTGGATTAATTGTACCTTTAATAATGCTATTAATAGCTTTTACTAATTTAAAAGATCTACAATTTTCTGCTTCACTTGGTAGATTGTGCTTTATTTTAATTTGTACAGCACTTAGCATTGTCACTGTCAGCTTAAAACGTGCCGGTATTCCATTATATCTTTATGAAGAAAAAAGAGATAAAGAAAAATGGAAAGAAGGTAAAGAATCAGAAAAAGAAGATGATTTAATTAACCGAATTTTATGGAATATAATGATAATAATGCCAATACTTGCATTATTAGCTTCCTGTATTGGATATTTATCAACAGCACAAGCATTGCTAGTAAGGTTAGAAACCTCTATTGGTATTTGGTTTTTTCTGCTTGTAATATATCATATCATAAGGCGATGGATGTTAATTCAACGACGTCGAATTGCCTTTGATCGTGCACGTCAACGCCGTGCTGATATACTAGCCAATCGTGCACGTAGTGAAGAAGAAAAAGAACAATCTATATCTATTAATAATGATATTATTGAAATTGATGAACCAGTTATAAATCTTGATGAAATTAGTGCACAGTCTCTACGTTTAGTTCGTTCTATTATTACTTTAATAGCCTTAGTTTCTCTTATTGTATTATGGTCTGAAATTCATTCTGCTTTTAGTTTTTTAGATAATATTGAATTATGGGGAGCTAGTACTATTGTACAAGGAGTTGAAAGCATCCATCCAATTACTCTTGGATCAGTACTTATTGCTATTTTAGTTTTTATAATCACAACTCAACTAGTACGCAATATGCCTGCTCTTTTAGAATTAGCATTATTACAACATCTTAATTTATCTCCTGGAACAGGTTATGCAATAACTACTTTAACTAAATATATATTAATGCTTATAGGTAGTTTAATTGGTTTTTCAATATTGGGTATTGATTGGTCAAAACTACAATGGTTAGTAGCAGCATTAGGTTTAGGATTAGGATTTGGTTTACAAGAAATTTTTGCTAACTTTATTTCTGGTTTAATTATTTTATTTGAAAAGCCTATTCGCATTGCTGATACTGTAACAATTCGAGATCTAACTGGTAGTGTTACTCGTATCAATACAAGAGCTACAACTATTACTGACTGGGATCGTAAAGAAATTATTGTGCCTAATAAAGCATTTATTACCGAACAATTTGTTAATTGGTCGTTATCTGATTCTGTAACACGAGTAGTACTTACTGTTCCAGCTCCATCTTGGGTTAATAGTGATAAAATAACAGAAATTCTTAAACAAGCAGCTGAGCGCTGTACTTATGTACTTACTTCTCCTATACCAGATGTGTTTCTTGTCGATTTACAACAAGGTATTCAATTGTTTGAATTACGTGTACATGCAGCAGAAATGAGCCATCGTATGCCATTGCGACATGAATTACACCAATTAATTCTTAGAGGTTTTGAAGAGAATAATATTGAAATACCATTTCCACCATTTCAAGTGCGTGTGGAAACAATTAATAAAACAATATCTAATGAATATGAATATGAATATAATAAGTCTACTAGACAGTTTTTTAAATCTGGTAGTTTATAAAATAAAATGTATATCCATATATTTTATTTTAACATAAATTCTTCTCCTTGAATTATATCTTTTTTTAAAGTTGTTAACATACTGTATAAAAGTTGGCTTTCAAATATGCTTAACAATTTAAGAGGCTCAATTTTCTCTACACCATTTTTCCCTAGTATTAATGGCTGTGAAAAGAAACGGGTATATTTACCATCACCTTCTACATATGCACATTCTACTATGTTAAGTATTCCTTGTAGTCCATTAATGAGCGATAATACAAAACGTGCTGCTGCATATGCCATTGATAAAGTTGCTGATCCATTACCTACTTTAGCTGCTACGATCTCATTTCCAGCATTTTGAATACGTTTAGTCAAATTGATAATTTCTTTTTCAGTAAAATTAATATTTTTTACATGCGATAATAAAGGTAAAATAGTAATACCTGAATGTCCTCCAATAACTGGCACATTAATATCATTTGGTTGCTTATTTTTTAACTCTGCAACAAAAGTATTAGCACGAATGACATCAAGTGTTGAAATACCAAATAAACGTCTTTTATCATAGACTCCTATTTTTTTTAACATTTCTGCTGCAATAACTACTGTAGTATTTATTGGATTAGTTATAATCCCAATTAGTGCTTTAGGAACAGTATAAGCAATGTGTTTAATTAAATTTAAAATAATTTTACCATTAACATCTAATAAATCAGAACGCTCCATACCAGGCTTACGTGCTATTCCGGCAGATATGATCACTATATCAGAATTTTGTAGTGCAGATATTATATCTTTATTACTAAAATTTTCTATTTTTACTGTTGTTGGAATATGGCTTAGATCCATAATAACTCCAGGAGTAATCGGTGCAATATCATAAAGTGAAAGAATTGAACCTACAGGTAATTGAATCTTAAGTAATAAAGCAAGAGCTTGTCCAATACCACCAGCTGCACCAATAACAGTAACTTTCATTCTTAACTCCTTATGCATATTAGGAATTAGACATTATTTTAAATTTACATTAAGCTATTAATTTAATCAATCTTTTAAAAAGAGATTTATTTGTATTATTCTATATATTAGCAGTTATATTTATTCCTTTTTAAAAAATATTTTAGATATTAAATATTTTACTTTATAATAAGTAAAAAAATAATGATTTATTATCTAATCTACATGTAGACTTATAAATCTAAATTTTAGTTTTTTATATTAGAATACTATTAATTTAACTGATGATATCAGCATTATTTATATTTAAGATTGATTGTATTATATATATTTATTCATAAATAATTATTATTTAATTTGTATTAAATTTTATTTAAATATGTATTTCATTACTTAATTATTGCTTATTAAATAAATTATTATAATGATTTAATTTAATATACTTTTGATAAAATTTTCTTGAATTATGGTAACATATGCAAAGTTTATTTAAAAAAGATGATATTAATAGAGCTTTTAAAGCTTTATTAAGAGAAGAAAGATTTAGTTCACAAAGTGAAATTGTACAGGCTTTGCAAAAAAATGGTTTTAAGCATATCAATCAGTCAAAAATATCTCGCATGATGACTAAATTTGGTGCTGTTAGGATACGTAATGCTAAAAAGAAAATGGTATATTGTTTACCATTAGAATTAAATATACCAACTACTACAAGTCCTTTAAAAAATTTAGTACTCGATATAGATTATAATAATACTCTTATTATAATTCATACTAGCCCAGGCTCAGCACAATTAATAGCACGTTTATTAGATTCTTTAGGTAAAGAAGAAGGAATTCTTGGAACAATAGCTGGCGATGATACTATTTTTATTACACCTGAACGTCATTTCACAGTTAAGCAATTATATGTTTCTATTGTAATGCTCTTTAAACAAGGATTATAATAGTAATTATTTTTTATAAGTTAAGAGTAATATAATTATAAATGTTATTATAAATAACATTTATAATTACAAAACAAGAAAATTATTAATCTATTAAAATGAAAGTATAAATTAAAAAAGTAAAATATTTATAAGTTAGATTGTATTGAATAATAGATAATTGCTATCTATCTATATAAAGATGGATTTAATTAAAAATAAAATTAATATATTTGATTTACACTATTATCTTTTTATAAGAAATTTAAATTAATATTAAAATATGAATTTTTTAAATTAGCTACTTCAAATTGCAAATTGATATATTTGCTTCCTTGCGTATCTCATTTCAAGACATGTAGGCTTGCATATATTTAATGTGTCTATGAATACTAAATTAGTATGTAAATTTTTTATTTAAATAGTAAGATTATATAACAGTCCCACCTACAATTAATTGATTTATTTTAAGGGTAGGTTGACCGACACCTACTGGAACACTTTGACCATCTTTACCACAAATACCAGTACCTTTATCAAAGGCTAGATCATTACCAACCATTGATATTTGTTGCATTACTTCAATACCAGAACCAATTAAAGTAGCACCTTTAACAGGATTCATTACTTTACCTTTTTTAATAATATAAGCTTCTGATGTAGAAAACACAAATTTTCCAGAAGTAATATCCACTTGACCTCCATTAAAATTAGGTGCATATAATCCAAATTCTACACTTTCAATGATCTCTTCCGGAGTAGAGCTACCAGATAGCATGTAGGTATTAGTCATTCGAGGCATAGGTAAATATGCATAAGATTCACGACGTCCATTTCCTGTTGGATTCATTCCCATCAGACGTGCATTTAATTTATCTTGCATATAATTCTTTAATATTCCATTTTTAATTAATATATTATATTGACTTGGAACTCCTTCATCATCAATAGATAATGAACCTCGCAATCCTTTAAGAGTACCATCATCAACTACTGTACAAAGTTCAGAAGCTACTAATTGTCCAATTTTACCACTGAATACTGATGTAGAACGGCGGTTAAAATCACCTTCTAAACCATGTCCAATAGCTTCATGTAATAATATACCTGGCCAACCAGGACCAAGGACTACTGGTAAAGTACCGGCAGGAGTAGCAATTGCAGATAGATTCACTAATGCTATACGTACTGCTTCACGAGTCCATATATCTACTAATACTTCACCGTTCTTATCAGATGATAAAAAAAAGTCATATCCAGTACGAGCACCACCTCCGCTTGAACCACGTTCACGCTTACCTTGTTCTTCTACCTGAACACTAATCGAAAGACGTACTAGAGGTCTTATATCGGCAGCTAAAGTTCCATCTGTTGCTACAATTAACACTTGTTCATATATACCACTTAAAACTGCATTTACTTGCTGAACTCGTGGATCGGTATCACGTGCTATTTTATCTATTCGACGTAATAGTTCAATTTTATATTCACGCGTTAAACTATCTAGTGGATTAATTGAATCATATAGTGAACGGTTCATTATTGCCGATAATACATGTATTTTTCCATTAGAATCTTCACGTACAATATTACGAGCAGTTTCTGCAGACTGACGTAGTGTATTCAGCGAAATTTGATCAGAGTAAGCAAAGCCAGTTTTATCCTTTCTAACAGCACGTATACCCACTCCTTGATCTATATTATAAGAACCATCTTTAATAATTTTATCTTCTAGTACCCAATCTTCATGAATGCTGGATTGAAAATATAAATCAGCATAATCTAAACAACGTCCTGAAAGATATTCTAATAAAGAGAGAAGATCATGTTGATTAATGTTATTGGCAGCTAATAGCTGTTCACTTACTAATTTTATAGTCATTATTCCCTTCTTATTAAGAGTTTATAACATCATAAACTAATGAAATATACAGTAAATTTACATTAATAAGTTAATGTAAAATACATTACAATATTTTTATATTACTCATTTTTTTTATTTATTTTAATAGATAAAAATAAATAAAAGTGGCAGTGTAAAATTAAATAGTTTTTTAGTTAAAAATATAATGTTTTACTTTTTGACTATAAATTAATTGATAATAAAATTACATAAATTATATTAAAATGGGTTTAACTAAATTTAGTTTTAATAATAATTCTTATCTTTTAAAGAATGTTACATGAAGGTACTTTAATTTTTTGATGTTTATATAAATTTTACTTTTATGATGTAATAAATTATATGCTTCATAATATTAGTGATTTAAATAAATATACTAAAAGTATCATAGTTCTTTAATGAAAGAAAGTAATATAGTATTTAATTACTATACTAGTTTTTTCGCATTCTAAGAATGAAATAAATGTATTTAAAATATTAAATGTATAATAAAATTAGTTAATTTTGATAATTTCTTCTCCAATACATTAACTAATGTATGGTATTACTAATAGTAATAATATTTGATGTTAATTAAATTGAATAAATTTAACAAAAAAATAAGAATAAAAATTCTATTATTATTAATAAATGCAAAAACATTAGCAATTTTTTTTTATTAAAAATGAAATTACAGGCCAGATTATACCATCAACAATTGCATTCCAAAATATTTCTGATTGAAATGAAATATGAATAACCAAAAAATTTAATAAAAAAATAATTATTTTTACAAATAAAGACAATAACATAATAATCAGTATCTGATACCAAATAGCTAATTTAAGGAATAGATGAAGTTTTAAAACTATTAAAAAATAAGAAATAACTATAAATGCTAATGCATGTACTCCTAAAGTGGTTCCAATTATTAGATCTATAAATATTCCTAGAATAAAAATAATTCTTAAATTAAATAAATATGGAAAAACACTAGTCCAATAAATAAAGGTTAATAAAACCCATGATGGGTAAAATATACATGTACGTATTGGTAAAGGTATTATTTGTAAAATGATGGCAATCATAAAAGATAAAGAAATAATAAAGCGATTTTGGATACGATAATTAATCAAAATTTACTTCCAAAAGTATTTAAGGTTTCTTTATAAGATATTTTAGTTAATCTATTATTCTTACTTTGACATAATATGCATCAACCGTGTATTAGCAATACGATTAACCTCTTTTGAAGTTATAGTATTATGATGGGTACTCCATAGTAATAAATAATTCATTTGTTTAAAACTAGCTGTTGGATGTGCTTGAATAATAGTTTCAGAATGTTTAAAATTGGGTTTAACTGAGGAAACTATAGCCACTGGATAACCTTCTGGGAAACGATTGCCTATACCTGAAGCAACCAAAATATCACCAACACGAATATCGATATTTTTTGGCAAATGTTCTAATTGTAATTCATTATTACATCCATTACCAGAAGCAATCATGCGAATATCATTACGTAATATTTGGATTGGTATAGCATGTAATATATCACAAATAAGTAGTACACGACTAGTTAACCGGCTAACTGACATGACTTGACCTACAACACCTTTATCATCAATGACTGCCTGTCCTTTATAAACTCCATTAGCGCTTCCTTTATCTATAATCAATTGATCTATATAAGGATTATTACCTAAAGAAAGTACATTAGTAATAATTTTATATTCATTTTGATACAAAGGTGAACCAAGTAATTTACGTAGAGATATACTCTCCTCTTTGTAGTGTTTTAGTAATAATACCTCACTACTTTTTAAAAAAAGTTCACGCTGTAATTTTTTATTATCTACTTTAAGATTTTTATATGATATTAATTTTTGAGAAACAGTATCAAAAAATTGACGTACTTCATTTATTAAAAAATATAATGGACTCACCGATATATCTAAAGAACTTCTAATTTTAATAAAAGAATATATACGACTATCGGCGATAATTAAAACTATAGCCATAATAAATATCAAAAAAAACCGTAAATGCAAAGGAATTAACTTATTAATAATTAATTTCATAAATTTTATGTGTTCCTTAAAATTAAGAAACAACGTTCAATATATATTATGATACATAATCATAACGTTAAGGTTCTTTATTTAACTCATAAATATTAAATAATAAAAAATCACTCTTCGCTAAATAAATCACCACCATGCATATCAATCATTTCTAATGCTTTACCACCACCACGGGCTACGCATGTTAAAGGATCATCAGCTATAACAACTGGAATACCAGTTTCTTCTCTTAATAAACGATCTAAATTACGCAATAGTGCTCCACCTCCAGTTAATACCATACCTCTCTCAGAAATATCAGATGCCAATTCTGGAGGACACTGTTCAAGTGCTACCATTACAGCACTAACAATACCAGTCAATGGTTCTTGAAGTGCTTCTAATATTTCATTAGAACTCAAAGTAAAACTACGTGGAACACCTTCTGCTAGATTACGACCACGTACTTCAATCTCTCGAACTTCGTCTCCAGGATATGCAGAACCAATTTCATGTTTAATACGTTCTGCAGTTGCCTCACCAATTAAAGAACCATAGTTACGACGTACGTAATTAATAATAGCTTCATCAAAACGATCTCCACCAATACGTACAGAAGAAGAATAAACAACACCATTTAACGATATAACTGCTACTTCAGTAGTACCTCCACCTATATCAACAACCATTGAGCCTGTAGCTTCTGAAACAGGAAGACCAGAACCAATTGCTGCAGCCATAGGTTCTTCAATTAAAAAAACTTCACGAGCTCCAGCACCTTGAGCAGATTCACGGATTGCACGACGTTCAACTTGAGTTGCACCAACTGGTACGCATACAAGAACACATGGACTAGGTCGCATAAAACTATTACTATGTACTTGTTTAATAAAATGTTGGAGCATTTTTTCCGTTACAAAAAAATCAGCTATAACACCATCTTTCATGGGACGTATAGCAGCAATATTACCTGGTGTACGACCTAACATTTGTTTTGCATGATATCCAACAGCTGCTACACTCTTAGGAGAACCAGCACGATCTTGTCTAATAGCAACCACAGAAGGTTCATTTAATACAATACCTTGCTCTTTTACATAAATTAAAGTATTTGCTGTACCTAAATCAATAGATAAATCATTAGAAAACATACCACGAAATTTTTTAAACATGCTAATAGAAATAATCCTTCATGTAAAGAGAGCAAATTTATTTACTTTATCAGCGATATAAAGTTATTTCAATATTGAGAAATATTCTTATTTAAGTGAGAAAATATAATGAATAATTTCTTAGTTATTATTATATATTTTAAATATATAAATTTTTACTAAAAAAATGTTCTTTTGAATATTTTATATTCTAAATAAAAAAATATTTTTCAATATATTTGATTGAAATCTATTTATTAATAATAAACGTTAATTTATTAGTTTCAAATCTCAAATTTGAATATTAAAAAATTAAATGCTAAATTATGGTAATAAACCATGAAAACATAAATATTTATGTATATATAAGTATTTTACCACTTAAACTTAAAAATGTAACATACCTATATACTGATTTATACTACATTTATATCATTAGTTAATTTTTTAAAAATCCTATTTTTTATTATTTTATAATAATAAATTCATTAACTTAATTTTAAAATACTATATAATAAATACAATCTTACAAAAAGAAATTGATTTCTTATGAATAAAGATATTATCTTCACAATAATTGAATTCATTACTTAACTAATTTAGAATTATTTTTAAATATTAACTATATATAAACTTTTAAAATATATAATAGTTAATACTATTACTATATAATTTATATAGCCATTTGAATATAAAATAACAAATATACCTAAATACTAATAATTAAAAGTAAAAGAGCTTAAATATATAAAAATCATTAGTAACAATATTATTAATAGAAAATATTTAAATTTTAATCAATTAATTAGTAAATAAATAAATCTTTAATTATGTTATTAACATAACATGTATTATATATAAATAATAAATTAATTTTAAATAATTTTAATTTTTTTATAAATAAAATAAATCAAATATATGATTTTTAATGAGTTAAATAATTATTTATTAAATTTAATTATTATTTTGAGTAAACTATTTTATATGTATGTTACATATTAGAGATAAAATAAAATGAATAATAGAAAATATTTTAATTAAAAACTTTCAATTTGTTAACAACAATAATTATTTAATTTGATATGAAAAGTATCATTGATCACTATACTATAGTGTATAACATAAATAAATTAAAATTTTTGTTTATTTATGTTATACACAAGCTGAATATATTATTCAGTATATAATTAATTCTAAACAATGTTATAATATGATAACGAACATTAATTTACTCTATCATGCGAATTCAAATTAATATGGTTTATTGTTATCCTCTATAGCTATATTAAAATATTAAATATTCTAAATATCAAAGTTAAAATATAACTAATTAAATATCTTTAAATTAGTTTTATCATTCATACAAGTCTTTTAATATTATTTGAAACGAAATAAAAAAAATTTTTTTAGAATAAATATAAATTTTATTTATTTTGAGGTAATAGATTAAATATATTGAGATATTTTATGCCACAATAATTTTAGAAGATAAGGATAAGAAATAAATGAAACAAAGATTTCATGTATTAGTTTTAAATGGACCTAATTTAAATTTATTAGGAATACGCGAACCCAAAAATTACGGTGATATTACTATATCAAAAATTATTGATAATTTAACTCAAAAAGCTAATGAAAATAACGTAAAATTAAGTCATTTACAATCTAATGCAGAATTTCAATTAATTGATCGTATTCATAAAGGACGAGATAATGTAGATTATATTATAATTAATCCTGCTGCATTTACTCATACAAGCATTGCGTTGCGTGATGCTCTTTTAGCAGTAAATATTCCTTTTATTGAAATACATATTTCAAATGTACATGCGCGTGAACCTTTTCGACATTATTCATATTTTTCTGATATATCAGCAGGTGTGATATGCGGTATAGGTATAGATGGATATACCTGGGCTTTACAAACAGCAATAAAAAGACTATCCATTTCTAAAGTAAATATATAGAGTATGGAAACTATCCTCATGGATATACGTAAAATTAAAAAACTAATTAAAATAGTTGAAAAATCCAAAATTTATGAATTAGAAATATCTGAAGGCGAAGATTCAATTCGTATTAATCGCTCGGGTATTAATCTCACTTCTTCTATGCAAGAACAAACTTCTAAACCCACAATATCGCAGCTTGCACTTACAAAATCATCTGTATCATCTACTATCTTATCTGAAAAACCTCAAATTAAAAAAACAGAAGTAAGTAGCTATATTGTTCGTTCACCAATGGTTGGTACTTTTTATAATACACCTAGTCCTCAAGCAAAACCATTCATAGAAGTCGGTCAAAAAGTTAATGTAGGGGATACTTTATGTATAGTAGAAGCAATGAAAATGATGAATCGAATAGATGCTGATAAATCAGGAATTATTAAAGCTATTTTAGTAGAAACTGGACAATCGGTTGAATTTGACGAACCTCTTATAATAATAGAATAATAATTTCAATAGAATTAGAATAATAAGGCAAAATATGCTGGATAAAATTTTAATTGCTAATCGTGGTGAAATTGCTTTACGTATTTTACGTGCTTGCAAAGAGCTAGGTATAAAAACTGTAGCAGTACATTCTACAGCGGATAGAGATCTAAAACATGTTCTTTTAGCAGATGAAAGTGTTTGTATTGGACCGCCTCAATCATTAAAAAGTTACCTGAATATTCCTGCATTAATTTCTGCTGCAGAAATTACTGGGTCAGTTGCGATTCATCCAGGTTATGGTTTTCTATCTGAAAATGCTGATTTTGCCGAACAAGTAGAGCGCTCTGGTTTTATTTTTATAGGACCAAAAGCAGATACGATTCGCTTAATGGGTAATAAAGTTTCAGCAATTAATGCAATGAAAAAGGCTGGTATACTAACAGTGCCAGGATTTGATGGTCCATTAACTGAAAACATGAATAAACTCCGTGCTTTTGCTAAGCACATTGGATATCCAGTAATTATTAAAGCTTCTGCTGGTGGTGGTGGTCGTGGAATGCAAGTTGTATATCGTGATCAAGAACTTGAACAGTCAATTAATATAATTAAAGCAGAAGCTAAAGCAACTTTTAGTAACGATATGGTATATATGGAAAAATACCTTGAAAAACCTCGTCATATTGAGATTCAAGTATTAGCTGATGGTCAAGGTAATGTTCTTCATCTTTCAGAACGTGATTGTTCTATGCAACGTCGTCACCAAAAGATCATCGAAGAAGCACCGGCTCCAGCTATTACACCAACATTATCTCGTTATATTGCTAAACAATGTGTAAATGCTTGTATTAATATCGGTTACCGTAGCGTAGGTACATTTGAATTTTTATATGAAAATGGTGAGTTTTATTTTATAGAAATGAATCCTCGTATCCAAGTAGAGCATACAGTTACAGAGATGATTACTGGGATAGATCTAATAAAAGAACAATTACGTATTGCATCTGGTCAACCATTATTTATTAAACAAAAAGATATAGTAGTTTGTGGTCATGCAATAGAGTGTCGAATTAACGCTGAAGATCCTAATACTTTTCTCCCTAGTCCAGGAAAAATTACACGCTTTCACGCACCAGGAGGATTTGGAGTTCGTTGGGAATCTCATATTTATGCTGGATATAACGTATCTTCTTACTATGATTCAATGATCGGTAAGCTAATTACATATGGTGAAAATCGTAATGTAGCTATTTCTCGAATGAAAAATGCATTAACAGAATTAATTATTGATGGAATAAAAACAAACATCGAATTACATATGAAAATTATGTATAATAAAAATTTTCAACAAGCTAGAACTAACATACATTTTCTAGAAGAAAATTTTATTTAGAGAAAACATGATTTTTATTAGTTTTAAATACATATAATATTGCTCATATTTTACAACCTTTTTTAAAATCATGCCATTTATTCAAATTACAATTAATAGTACTAAAGAACATGCTAAAATTATAAGTGATAAATTCAAAGGAATAGGTGCTTTATCTATTACTTTTCAAGATTGTAATAGTAATCCAATATATGAACCTCTTCCAGGTGAAATGTTATTATGGGAAAAAACTAATGTCATTGCTCTATTTGATAATAAAATTAATATAAATAATATTTTATCTGAATTAAATCATTTTCTAAAATTAGATTTAGAGGAATGTAACTATAAAATAGAATATATTGAAGATAAAAATTGGCAACTAGAACATATGAATAATTTCCATGCACTTTATTTTGGTAAAAATTTATGGATTTGTCCAAGTTGGTGTAAAATTCCTAATCCTCTTGCAACTAATGTAATATTAGATCCAGGATTAGCATTTGGTACTGGTATCCATCCAACAACTTCACTATGTCTAACATGGTTGAGTAGTTTATGTCTACGAGATAAAACTGTAGTTGATTTTGGTTGTGGTTCAGGTATTTTAGCTATCGCTGCATTAAAGCTTGGAGCAGCTCATAGTATTGGAATAGACATTGATATACAAGCAATACAAGCTAGTTATGATAATGCCAACCGTAATAAAGTAGCTAAACAACTCTCATTATATTATTTACCTCAACATAAATTAAAAAATTTACAAGGAGATATTGTAATAGCAAATATTTTTTATAATTCATTATGTCAATTAGCACCAATAATTGCTACGTTAATAAAAACAGGTGGGCTTCTTGCTTTATCCGGTGTTTTAGGTAATCAAATAGAAATAGTATACAAAGCGTATAACAAATATTTTAAACTCAATATAATTACTGAAAAAGAGAAGTGGTATTTTATTACTGGAGTACGTTATTAATTATAAAAAATTTAAGATACTTAATTATTTTTTATAATTAATAAAAATATCATTTTATTTTTAACAAATTATCAAAATAATACTTATGTTTCTAGAAATATTTTCTAATACTCAGATAAGTAAATAGTGGAATCAATATCTAATCTACCGACTATTTTATCATTAATAATTAATTTTCAATACATATTTTTAGTTATTAACTAATAAAATAAATACTACTAAGACGTTAAAAGCATAATTTTTATATAATTTTATTTAAATGGAATAACAGGATCAAGTGATTTAAAAACCTTAAGTGATTTTATTAAACAAGTGACTTAAAAATTATTTTTTTCAATTAAATGGTCAAGATATCATTAATAATTTATATTATATACTATTTAGTAGAGATTGAACAATCTTTAATAGATGTAGTAATGCAATATACTGGTAGAAATCAGAGGAGAATAGCTTTATTAATGGGTATAAATCAAGGTACCTTACGTACGTAAAAAAAATATGTAATGAATTAATATTCATCGTAGTAATTTAAAAGCGATATAATTAATCTTAGCGCTCATTAATCTTGTTTATATTATCGATTAAAAAATAAAATAAATTTTTATTCAAGACTAGGCGTCATATAACGTAAATCAAATGGTGTAATTTGATAAACATAATAATTAAGCCAATTAGAAAAAAGTAAATTTCCATGACTACGCCACTTTGCACAAGGTAATAATTCTAGATTATCTTTAGGAAAATAATTATTAGGAATATTAGGATTTAAACCAGCATAAAAATCTCGATAATATTCATGAGATAATGTAAGCGCATCATATTCTGGATGACCAGTTACAAAAACAAGTCTCTTATCTTTACTTGCCATTAAATAAGCACCCGTAGTTTCTGAATCAGAAAATAATTCTAAATCTGTATAGTCAAGAATAAATTGACTGATAAAATCAGCATAACGCGAATGAGGAGCAAGAAATGTATCATCAAATCCACGGGTTAATAATGCATGTTGATGTACAATATGGTGTTCATAAACACCAAAAAGTTTACTTTTACGCGTTTGTTTAGGAATACCATAAAAAATATTTAATGCTGCTTGAACTGCCCAACAGACAAAAAGTGTAGATGTTACATGTTCCTTAGACCAGTAAAAAATATTTTTTAATTGTGACCAATACTCTACTTCGCCAAAGTTTACTAATCCTAATGGGGCTCCAGTAATAATCATTCCATCAAAATTATCATGTTTAATATGATCAAAGTTGCAATAAAAATTATTTAAATGTTCATCTGGTGTATGACGTGATTTATGATTATTAATACGTAAAAATTGTATATCAATTTGCAATGGAGAATTAGAAAGTAGACGCAGAAACTGGTTTTCAGTTTCTATTTTTTTTGGCATTAAGTTAAGGATCAGTACTTTTAATGGACGAATCTCTTGAATATTAGCACGAGATGATGTCATAATAAAAACGTTTTCATTACGTAAAAAACTTACTGCTGGTAACTCATCCGCAATTCTGATTGGCATAATCTACATACCTTATTTTCATAATAATGAAACTTAAATAATAAAATATTAATAAATAATTTTTAGATATTTTCGAGTAAACATTTTATTGACTATCATTTTATTTTAATCAATTAAAATATTTTATTTAGATTTATTAAGAGAATTTATTGTAGAGTAGAGTAAATACTTGTCTAATTTTATATAAATTAAATTCAATAACTATTAATAATATTAAATTACATGCATTAAGATAATATAAGAATTAATATAATATGATTTTAGAAAATCAATAAAATATAAATAAAAGTTATTAATGTATATTAAACGAATTTTGTGATTGATTAATAAAAAATATTAATTTTAACAATAAAATCATTCACTGTTATCTTGATAGAGAGATATTAGGAATAATAATTACAACAATAGATAGAATAAAAAATCAATGATTAAGATGTTAATTCTTATATTATAATTTCTAGTATTTCTTTTTAGTTATATAATAATATGAAAAAAATAAACCAACTTCAAATAAACAATACATAGGTATAGCTAATAAAGTTTGAGAAAAAATATCTGGAGGTGTGAGTAACATTCCAACAATAAATGTACCTATTAAAATATAAGAACGTTTATTTTTTAGATTTTCTGGTGTAGTAATACCACTCCAACATAGTAGTACAATAGCAATAGGTATTTCAAATGCTATTCCAAATGCCATAAAAATAGTCATAACAAAATCTAAATAGTTTGTAATATCAGTCGCAATAGTAACATCTTTCGGTACGGTTTTAGAAAAAAAACTGAATGCTAAAGGAAGAATAATAAAATATGCAAAAGCTATTCCCAAATAAAATAAAAATGTACTAAACAAAAGTAAAGGCATGATTAATTTACGCTCATGCCGATAAAGTGCTGGTGCTATAAAAGCCCATATTTGATATAATATCATAGGAATAGAAATAAATATTGAAACAATAACTGTAAGCTTAATAGGAGTTAAAAAAGGTGAGGTAACATTAGTAGCTATCATGTTACCACCTATCGGCAACTGTTTAATTAAAGGTAATGCAATAAAATGATAAATATCATTGGAAAAATATATTAGTACAAGAAAAATGATTAATACTGTAATAATACAATTTAATAATCTTTTACGTAGCTCAATTAAATGGCTAATAAGTGGTTGAGTATCTTGAACTGCCATAATTTATTATTATTCTTCATGCTTTTTGAAAAATATTTTTAAGTACTTTGTACAGTACTACTAATATTTAATTAATCTTAAATATAATAAAAAATTTAATTAAACACTGTATTATCTTTTATTTATACTCAATTTTTTATTTTGTAATAATTTAAGATATAAGCTATTAAATAACATCAACTTTATTTTCTGAATTTTCTATTTCTTTAAAATTGATAATTTTATTTATAGAATTGTTTATTCATTTAGTAGTTTTATTTAAATCTTTTATTGGATCTTTAAAATCTGTTAAGAGCACATTATGTATTTCTATTTCTGCTTTTTTTAAACTATCTTGTAATTCTTGACACTCCACTTCTTTTGTCAATTCATATTCTATATTAGCAACTGAAGAACGAATAGTTCTAATTAAACTTATTATATTTTTTATCACAATAGGTAGCTTTTGAGGACCGAGCACAATTAAACCTATGACAGATACCAATATTATTTCACTAAAACTAATATTAAACACAATGTATTTTGCTTATTTTTATGTGATTTTGGTTATTAAAATTAATATTTAAGTATTATGGTTTAAATTGAATTATTTTTTTATTATTTAAGTATCAATACCTTATAGAAAATAATACTTTATTAAATAATATTTTTATTTAATGATAAAATCAAGTATTAAGTTATTTATTTTTAGATAAAATAAATAACTATTTGTTTTTAAACCATAAAAATATTAATTTCACTTTTGTTAATAAAAATCAAATATTATAATAATTGTAATATTATTTCAATATTTATATTGAAATAATATATATGAAAATTATATTAATTTATTTGTATATACTGATAATAACTATTTATTAAAATCATTTACTAATCAATTAAATTAATTAAAATTTTAAAAAACCTTTTAATAAAAATAAAAGATTTAATTTGGATTTATTCAATAAAATTATACTATGTATTGCTAGTAATATACTACTATTCTAAATAAAAATAAGAAACTATTTCCCAATACTAATTGAAATTTATAGTATTGGGAATAAGAATACTATAAATACGCTTTATCAAAAACATAATTTAACTACATTGATTTCAATATCCTTGATCTCAGTATCCTTTAGAAGATAAAAAATCTTTTAATATATAAAATTCCCACTAAGACAAATATGATTAGCTGTTTTATGTAATAAATTAAACTTATTAATTAAAATCTTTCATAATCAAATTTTATTTGAATTTCATATTAATACTTTGAAAGCATATCTAGTTTTATTACCTTAATAACAAATTTCTAATCATTCTTAACTTTTAGTAATATAATACTCAACTATGTTATAGAAACACACTCTAAATATTTTATAATAAAATTATTAAACTAAATTTAACATTACCTTTGATTAATATTCTATAATTTTAAGAAGTAATGTCATTAAAAAAATCAATAAACTATATAGTATAAATATACAGAATTTTTCTTCTATTAGATATCGACTACTTCTTGATGAGAATCTTCCACTAATTGTGAATTAATAGGTCGTTTAATTTCAACGCCGAGTGCACGAAAAGCTTCACTTTGAGCAATTAAATTACCACGACCTTCAGAAAGTTTTTTCATTGCTAAGGTGTAGCTATTCTGAGCTTTATCAAGGCTATGTCCAATATTAGTCATATCATCAATGAATAATCGTATTTTATCGTATAGACGTGTAGCACGTTCAGCAATACGTTGTGCATTACGGCTTTGATGTTCATAACGCCAAAGATTGTTTATGGTACGTAAAGCTACAAACAATGTAGTAGGACTTACTAACATAATATTTTGCTGAAGTGCTTCACTAATCAACTCAGGTTGTTTATTAATTGCTAATAAAAATGCTGGCTCTATAGGAATAAACATCAATATATAATCAAGAGAACGTAATCCAGGTAATTGTTGATAATCTTTTTGACTTAATTGCTGTATATGACTACGTATTGCATTAAGATGCTCATGAATAGCTTTTTCTCGTATGACTTCATCTTCAGAGTTAAAATAACGCTCATAAGCTACGAGTGTCATCTTAGAATCAATAATTACATTTTTACCCTGTGGTAACTTAATTATTACATCTGGCTGTACTCTACTTTGCTGTTCTAACTGTACACTTACTTGAGTTTCATATTCATGCCCTTCGCGAAGACCAGAGTTTTCCAGCACACGACTCAGCACTACTTCACCCCAATTCCCTTGAATTTTATTATCACCTTTTAATGCTTTAGTAAGATTAATAGCTTCTTGAGCCATTTTTGAATTCAGCTGTTGTAATTGATGAATTTCATGTACTAATATATCTCTATCGCGTATTTCTTGGCAAAGATTATCATTCATTTGGCGTCTAAACTCATCTAATTTATCTCGTAATGGATGAATAAGACTGTTAAAGCTTTGTCGATTTTGTTCGTTAATACGTTGTCCAGTATTTTCAAAAATACGATTAGCTAAATTTTCAAACTGATCACTTAAACGTCTTTCACTATCAGTAAGTAGTCGTTGTTTTTCTTCAAAAGCAAAACGCGTTTCTTCTAAACGAATAGTAACTTCACGTAAATTTGCTTCCTGTTTACTATTAATTTCTATTTGATTGCGTAATTCGCAACTAAGTTTTTCACTTTCTTTACGCCAATAGTTTATTTGTTGTAAAAGTTCTTGATTATTACTAAGGGCACTGTTTAATTGACATAATTTTTGTTCACGTTCTTGTAATTGATGTTGTAATTGTTTGATATTTTGTTGTAGTTGATTTTGTGCTTCTATTAATAAATGTCGTTCTGTATTAAAACTAGCATGTTGATAACTAATACGAAAATAAGTGATAATCCACCCAATACCTAAACAAATAATTGCTAATACAATGCTAATAATCAGTTGCTGATACATAATCCCTAATTTTAAACTCATAACAGAGAAAATTACTTATAATATATTAAAATAACACTTATTAATACTTGGTTTAAGTTAAAAAGAATAATTTCCTCTCTATAATTATTTATTAAAAATTTTTAAAGAAAAAATATTGTTTATTTTTTATTAAATAAATTTAATAAATAAGTGCTACAAGTTATTTAATATAAAAGAATATAATTCTCAATTTTCATTTAGCAGTTAATAACTTTAAAAGTTATTAACTTAGATTTATAATATGTAATATTTCATTTACAATGAATTATCAATTAAAAAGTTTATAAAAAAAAATAATAAATAATTAAATCGTATTTTATTTAAAAAATTATTGTATAATTTATTCAAATTATATTAATAGGACGCAACTGTTTTACGTCCTAAAAAATATATTATTTTAATATTAATTTTTCATCTTCATTACGTAATATTTTTGCAGCTTTAACCATATTTGCTAATGCTTGACGAGTTTCTTCCCATCCACGGGTTTTGAGACCACAATCTGGATTAATCCATAAGCGCTCTTTAGGAATGCTTTGAGTTGCTTTTTTTAAAAGATTTATTATCCAATCTACACTCGGAATATTTGGTGAATGAATATCATAAACACCTGGACCAATTTCGTTTGGATATGCAAATTCTTTAAAAGAATTGAGTAATTCCATATCAGATCGTGATGTTTCAATAGTAATTACGTCAGCATCTAAAGAGGCAATAGCGTTCATAATATCATGAAATTCACAATAACACATATGAGTATGAATTTGAGTATTATTTTGTGCCACTGATGCAGTAAGACAAAAAGCATTAACAGCCCAATTTAAATATATCTTCCAATCAGATTTATGTAGAGGTAATCCTTCGCGTAATGCAGGTTCATCTATCTGAATAATACCAATCCCTGCTTTTTCTAAATCTTTTACCTCATCACGTAATGCTAATGCAATTTGATTAGCTATAGTTTTACGATCTATATCTTCTCTTGGAAATGACCAACATAAAATAGTAACAGGACCTGTTAACATTCCTTTAACTGGTTTATTAGTTAATGATTGAGCATATTTAGTCCATTCAACTGTTATAGCTTTTGGACGACTAATATCACCAATAATAACTGGTGGTTTCACACAACGTGAACCATAGCTTTGTACCCATCCATTCTGAGTGAAGATAAAACCATCAAGATTTTCTCCAAAATACTCTACCATATCATTACGTTCAGGTTCTCCATGTACTAATACATCTAAACCTAATAATTCTTGTTCAAGAATAATTTGTTCAATATGTTTAGTTATATTATTGTAATAACTAATGAAATTAATATTTCCTTTCTTTAAAGCAAGCCGTAATTGTCTAATTTCAGTAGTCTGTGGAAATGAACCAATAGTAGTAGTTGGCCAAAATGGTAGTTTAAAACGCTTATGTTGTTCTTTTGTGCGTTCGATATAAGGACTATTACGTTTTATATCTTTTGTTTGAATTTGTGCTAGACGTTTTGTAACTTCTATATTATGTACCCTTGTTGAAGTCATACGTGTTTTAAGTGGTAGATTCCAATCAATTAAAAGTTTTTTATTATTATTATTCAATGCATTACTTAATAATGATAATTCTATACATTTTTGGATTGCGAAAGAAAACCAACTTTTTACTTCGTTATCAAGATGTTTTTCTACGTTTAGATCTATTGGAGTATGTAGTAAAGAACAAGAAGAACCAATCCATAGGTTTTTACGTTGATTAACTAATGGTTGTAGCTTTTCAAACCAAGAGCTTAGATCTGCACGCCAAATATTACGACCATTAATAATACCTGTTGATAGTAACCATTCCGGTGGTAATTGTTTATTAAGATAATATATATCGTCTTTACCATTAACTAAATCTACATGTAAACCTTGTACTTTCATTGTTTGAATTATATCTATATTTTGTGTAATGCTTTCAAAATAAGTAGTTAACAATAATTTAGTATGGCCATATAAAATATCATAAGTAGGTTTGAAGACTGTACGCCAAGATTGAGGTAATTCTAATGCTAAAATAGGTTCATCGAACTGTACCCATTCAATACAACGTTTTTTAAGTTCAATTAAGACTTCTTTATAAATTGGTAAAATTTTATTTATTAAAGATAGACGATCAAACTGATGATATTTTACTTTACCTAACCATAAATATGTTACTGGACCAAGTAGTATTGGTTTGATTTTATATCCTAAAGCTAAAGCTTCATCTACTTCATCTAGGAGTTGTGTCCAAGTTAATTTAAAATCTTGGTCTTTAGTAAATTCTGGAACAATATAATGATAATTAGTATTAAACCATTTAGTCATTTCAGCAGCAGCAACTGATTTTCCAGTTGGTGCACAACCACGACTAATTCGAAATAAGGTATCTAAATTAATAGAAGCATCATTATCCTGATAACGATAAGGTATATTTCCTAACATTAAACTAGTAGTTAAAACATGATCATACCATGCAAAATCACCAACGGGTATAAAATCTATTCCTGCATTTTTCTGTTGTTGCCAATGACGAGCACGTAATTCACGACCAACCATTAAAAGCTCTTCCTGTGAGCTTTTATTTGCCCAATATCGTTCCTGAGCTTTTTTAAGTTCGCGATGTAAACCAATTCTTGGAAATCCTAGTGTGTGGTTTAAAATCGTCATTTAACATTCTCCAATATAATTTTAATAACAGCAGCATAAACTATAACAATAGTTACAACAATCCTCCGTATAATCCTAGCAAAAATTAATAATAAGATTGATATTCCTTACAGCAAAAGATTTTAAATATCTATTACTTATATATTTTAAATTATTCTTAATATCTGTATATCTATATTCATAATGTTAATAAAAAATTAACTAAATAATTGATAATAAATAATATTATTATAATAGATATAATCTTTTAAAATATTTTTTAAAAAATGTAATTAAAATACATATAATATATTATTATATAGTATAATTATACTTTTCTAAATTTAATTTATTTATCTAAAGCATTAGATAGAGTTTAGTATACTATTCTAATATTAAGTTATATTTTTAGTAACTAGAATGAGTATATTGATGTAATAGATACATAGGATATTGCTAAATAGTACTAATTAATTCAATTGCTTTTTAGTTGGCTAGCTAAAAATAATTTATGTAAAATATGTGGTACGGTTTCATCAGCATTACTCCCAATAACTTCTAATGTTGGTAACATATCTTTTAAACGTTGATTTGCATTATACATAATGCAACCTTTTCCGACCATACTAAGCATTTCAAAGTCATTCATACCATCGCCAAAAGCAATACATTTCTCTAAAGAATATCCAAGATTTTTAGCAACTGATTTAAGAGCATGTCCTTTTGATACACCTCCTGCCATTACTTCTAAACAAGTTGGCAATGAAAAACTAACGTTAACACGGTCTCCCCAGCGAGTTTGAATTGATTCCTCTAAAGAATTTAAAAGCAATGGATTCTTACATGTAAAAAACACTTTACTTATACCATCGACCGGTAGAACACTAGGTTGATATATTTGATATCTAAACACTGATTCTGGGAAATAATCTTGTTCATCTGGAGTATGCCGACTTATAAACCATTCATCATTTCTGTAAACATGTGTTAATATTAATTTATCATCATACTTTATATAATAAAGTTCATTGGCAATATCAGTATTAAGATCATGACTAAAAATTAATTTACCATTGATATCATGGACACGAGCACCATTAGAAGTAATCATATATGCTGGAATTCCAAGTTTATCACGTATCTGTCCTACATCAATATAATGACGGCCAGTTGCAAAAACAAAATGTATATCAAGGGCTACTAGATTTTGAAGAGTAATATAAGTAAAAGGAGTTAATCGATGATCTGGCGAAAGAAGAGTACCATCCAGATCAGATGCAACAATATGGTACATTTCAACCTCTGAAAATAATTATTAATAATTACATTTTTTTAGGTAAGTAAGTTAATACCAACAAAATAATCCTGAGATTAATCATTAGATTTAATACTTATCATATTTATTTTTATATGTGTTTTTTTCTGAAATCTTAAATATCCTATCGTATAAAAATATAAATAATAAAACTATTAAATGATAATTATACCTTACTAGATATTTTGATTATTTATATATAATACTTATAGTTTTTCTTGATTAGAGATAAGAAAATATTTCCATTAAAATAATTGGTATCTAACTAATAAATATAAATAAATTTAGCATTGATAATAGCGAAAAACATAAACCAGCTCAAAATAATAGCAATAAGAATAGAATCAAATTTATTTGAATTTTTATTTTTATGATAATAGTATAATATGTAATGGTTGGTAACTTGATTTATTTTTTAATAATTACTGTTTGTCTTAAATGATTGTTTATCTGATCTTTATACACATATGGGGAATAAATATTAATTTTTAATATTATTTAATATATAACGTATAATTAAATTATAACCAGTTTTTTCTTTTAAAATATAAGTAGGGTGCTAATCCTGAAAGAAACATTAAAACAACAGCACTAGGATAACCAAAGCTCCACTGCAATTCAGGCATAAACTTAAAATTCATACCATAGCTAGAAGCAACTAAAGTTGGAGGTAGGAATACTACTGACATTACTGAAAAAATCTTAATAATACGATTTTGTTCTATATTAATAAACCCCATAGCTGCTTGCATTAAAAAATTCACTCTTTGGAATAGAGATTCATTATGAGGCAATAAAGATTCAATATCACGAATAATTTCACGTGCCTGTTCTAGTTGATTACTCGGTAAACGTGTTTTACGTACTAAAAAATTTAATGCACGCTGAGTATCCATCAAACACAGACGAACCTTCCAACCAATATCTTCTAATTCTGCTAAGCGTGATAGTGCTTCATCATATTCTTTACCTTGTTGCCCTTCCATAATAACACGACTAAGTTTTTCTAAAGCACTATAAATATTTTCAATTTCATCAGCTAATTGTTCAATTTTTGTTTCAAAAAGATCTAATAATAATTCATATGCATTTCCGTCAGTCATAGTTTGATTTCGTGCTCTCATACGATAAAGACGAAAAGCTGGAAGTTCGCGCTCACGTAAAGTATATAGACGATCTTCTCTTATAGTAAAAGCTACAGTGGAATTACCAGCATGATCTTCTGCATCTTCAAAGAAGAAAAATGAATGAATATGTAATCCATCTTCATCTTCAAAAAAACGTGCTGAAGCTTCAATGTCTTCTAGTTCAGGACGAGTTACTAAATTTTGGCCAAGTTCAGACTGTACTAACTCACGTTCGACATCATTAGGCTCAATTAAATCGATCCATATAGACATGTTAAGTTTTTCTTTATTTTCTTCTAGCTCGATACGAGTCAGGAGACTGCAATCAAGTTTAAATGCGCTCAACATGGCAATCATTCCTACTATTATTAGTAAATAGGACAATGTATTATTATATAATTATTTATCCTCTATTAGTTTTACTTAATATTAACGATATAGAGTAATATTTAAATAAAAAAAATTCTTTTAATAAAAAAAGGTTTATTAATTCAGGTAATATGACAAATAAAAATTAAATATTAAGAATTATTTTTCTAATTTAGATGATTAACTAATTAAAATTGAAAGTTCTAAAAGTCATCCATTATTATATATATAATATTATGCTTAGATAAAACAATCGTCAAGATTACATAACTTATATCCTAAAGTCCTTTTAGACGAGCATATGCAATTACTAACCATTTTATTCCATGATTTTGAAACGCAACTTGGATCTGACTATGTTTACCACTACCTGCAAAGTTAATGATAATGCCTTCACCAAACTTAACATGATTTATACGCTGACCTAATACAAAATCCTTATTAATTGACTGTATTTGATTCTTATATATAGATTTAGTACGTAAATTCACTTCTTCTATATATTCTATTGGCAGTTCATTTATAAAACGTGATGGACGATGACTAAATTCCTTGCCATAAAGACGACGTGTTTTAGCATAAGTTAAAGTTAAATTTTTTATTGCCCGCGTCATCCCTACATACGCTAAACGTCGTTCTTCTTCTAAACACTCTTCTTTATCAAGCGACATTTGACTTGGAAAAATACCTTCTTCCATTCCGACGATGAAAACTTTACTAAACTCTAAACCCTTAGCTGCATGTATAGTCATTAATTGTACTGCATCTTGACATTTATTTTCCTGTTCTCCTGTTGATTCTAATACTACATGTGATAAAAATTTTTTTAGTGGCATGAAAAAATTGCATTCATCATAATAATTAAACTGTCGTGTAGCTGTTATTAATTCTTCAAGGTTTTTAATACGAATTTGACCTTTTTCACTTTTATCTTGTTCATACATACACCATAATTTAGAATCGTGAATCACGCGTTCTGTTTGAACTGGTAAAGGCAAATTTATAATTTCTTTTTCTAAGCAATCAATTAGCTCACAAAAACACTTTAATGAATATGCTATGCGTCCAAATAAAGTTTTAGAGTATAATAGATCTTGAGTTGCCTGCCATAAAGTTATTCTATGATTGCCAGCTATTTCTCTTATGCGTTCTACAGTACGATTACCAATACCGCGAGCTGGTATATTTATTACACGTTCAAAAGCAGCATCATCATTACGATTTACTATTAATCGTAAATATGCTAATACATTCTTTACTTCTTGACGTTCAAAAAAACGAACTCCACCATAAATATGGTATGGTATTCTCAATTGAAGTAATGCTTCTTCGAGAACACGAGACTGAACATTACTACGATATAAAATAGCACAATTATTTAAAATATTACCATGTTCATGCCATTTTTTAATACAATTAATTACGAAACGTGCTTCATCTAATTCATTAAGAGCACAGTAAAGTGAAATTAAATCACCATCACTACCATCAGTCCATAATTTTTTACCAAGACGATCGTTATTATTTTCTATAAGGGCATTAGCTGCTCTTAAAATATTATTAGTTGAACGATAATTCTGTTCTAACCGAATAGTTTTTGTATTTGGGAAATCATTTAGAAAATGTTGAATATTTGCAACTTGTGCTCCTCTCCATCCATAAATAGATTGATCATCATCGCCTACAATAATTACTCGGCCTGTATCACCAGCTAAAATTTTAATCCATGCATACTGAATATTATTAGTATCTTGAAATTCATCTACTAGAATATTAGAAAAACGTTTACGATACTGATTCAGTATTTTTGGTTTATTTAACCATAATTCATGAGTACGAAGAAGTAATTCAGAAAAATCTACTAATCCAGCACGATTACATGTCTCTTGATATATTTCATAAATATATACCCAAGTTTTTTCTGCTAAATTACGATAATTTGTAATATGATTAGGACGTAATCCTTTATCTTTTTTACCATTGATGTACCACATTAGTTGATGAGCTGGCCATTTTCTTTCATCTAAGTTCATATCTTTAATTAAACGTTTTAATAAGCGTAATTGATCTTCTTCGTCAAGAATTTGAAAATCATTAGGTAAACCTGCATCAAGATGGTGTATACGTAATAAATGATGAGCTAAACCATGAAAATTCCCGATCCACATGCCAATCTTATTATTACCAATCAGGCAATTAATTCGTTTACGCATTTCTTCTGCTGCTTTATTAGTAAAAGTAACAGCCATAATAGAATATGGTGAACAATGTTCTACAGATAATAACCAAGCAATACGATATGCTAATACACGAGTTTTACCACTACCTGCTCCAGCTAATACTAATATATTACGACGTGGAGCCATTACTGCTTCACGCTGTTTATTATTTAAGTTTTTTATTAATTCATTAACTTGCATAATTACCATTTTAAACAGTTTAGATGAATATTAAATACATTTATAAATATAAATAACAATTAAATATTAAAAATTAATTATGATATTTACACATATTTTAGATAAAATAAGTCTATAAATATACTTAAAAGAAGCTTATTTATTTTTAATGTATATTACTTAATAGAATTAATAAATTCTATTAACAACGGAATTCAATTCAATATAAATTAAGCTTAATGTATTAAAATAAAATAGGAATATATAAAGAAATAAAGGATTTTTTAAAATATTTTTATTATTTTTAAATTAAATATTTTTATTAATATAGTTAGTATTCTATAAATAAATAAAACCATCGAATACATGTGTAGCTGGCCCTGTCATAAATAAATGGTTACCTTTTCCGTTCCAAGCGATAGATAAGCTTCCTCCTAGTAAATCAACACGAACTTTTTTTGCTAACATTCCTTGATTAATACCACACGCTACTGCTGCACAGGCACCGCTACCACAGGCTTTAGTTTCTCCTATACCACGTTCATATACACGTAATTTAATATATTCAGGACTTATTATTTCCATAAAATTAACATTAACATGTTCTGGAAAAAGCTCATGTTTTTCTAATAAAGCTCCTAAAATTTTTACTGGAGCTTTATTTATGTTTTCTACTGGAATTACACAATGTGGATTACCTAGCGATACTACACTTAATTTTACTATTTTTTCTGCAACACGTATTAGATAAAAATCTTTTACTTTATTAGTATAAAATGGAATATATTTTGGTTCAAAATTAGGTTCTCCCATATTTACGCATACTAATTCTTTATTAATAATACTGAGAACCATACGACTAGTTTGAGTACTAACAATAATATTATTTTTATTTATTAATTTTTTTAAGAAAACAAAGAGAGCAAAACAACGTGCACCATTACCGCACTGTGCTACTTCACTTCCATTAGCATTAAATATTCGATAATGAAAATCTACATCTGGATCATAAGGTGGTTCAACTAATAGTAATTGATCAAAACCAACACCTAAATTCCTATTTGATAAATAACGAATAAGTTCTAGTGAAAAGAAGACTTTTTGCGTTATTGTATCTACAACCATAAAATCATTACCAAGACCATGCATCTTAGAAAATTGCATCTTTCGTTTCACTAGATTACTCATATAAATATAATCAATTGCTTAATTATTTTAATCTTTATTTTATTTGATGTTATTTTTTGATTTATTGACTAGAAATAAAGTGGTCCTTTTAAACCACAACCTACTAAAATCATTAGTATTACAATAATATTAAATTGCTTTAAAATATACATAATATTTTTTTCTTAAAATGGATTTAAATTAAATAATATTTCAACATTATACTTAATAATAATTTTTATTATGAATTAAAATTCATAAAAGTTAACTTATTTTAAAAGCATTATATAATAGATAGATAATTTTTACTAATTTTTTAAAAAAAGTATCAAATTTTAAAGCATCAATATTAAGTTATTTAATTACCTTTAAATAGTTTCGGATAATCTTCAAGAATCAATGAAATCGAATTTTGGTTTGATATTTTTTTTATCGATACATTAATACGTTCAAAAAATAAACTCCATATTTGTCCACCTACCTGTAATGTTTTAAATCTACATAGCTCCTGATGCATACTTAATAAACGTAATTCTATACATTCTAATACTAGATGTCGTACGCGAGAATGAATGAGATTACCAAAATGTTTACTATAACAAAATACATCTAATGTATTAGGTGGAGCAGCTTCTTGATGTATTTTACAAAGAATAGTTTTTAGCGCTTCTGTAATTGCTTGCTCTCCACTAAAGTGAAGCGTATGAACTTCATTCCATGAATTCCGATATAATAAGTCAATACTGCCAATTAAGCATATTTTTTTTTCACCAAAATTGAATACATCAAAATTACAAAAATTAAAATGTATCAATTTATTATGAAGAATAAATGTCGGATCATCTTCAAGATTAATCATAATAGCTAAATGACGAATTTCACATAAACTATAAAGATCTTGAGGTTTAGGAGAAGGCAAGTGTAGCGGAAAGTTAGTTATTATATCATTTACTAATTTCTGTAATCGTATTAAATCGCAAATATTATTGCCTTTAATATATAATTTAGTTTTACTAGTTAGTAAACCATTAAACCAAGCCCAAGCTACTAATGTATTAAGGTAACTATTATATTCTAAATGTTGATGATTTATAATGAGTCCATTTTTAAATGATTGATTATATAAATACCATCCTACATGATCGACAGTGGTACTTGAAATATAAATAAAAGTGAGTTTTTTTTCTGAAATATCAAGAGAAATTTGAGGATTTACTAGTGTTACTTTACCAGGTATTTTTTCAAACTCAGCATATAATTTACGAGTCAATAAATTGATATCTTGTGAGCTAGCACTAATAGTTAAATTATTACGACGTGAAAAACAAGTTAAATTATGATAGCTTTGCATCATCGTATCTAGCAATTCATGATGTACTTCACGTACTTGTTCTATTTTCCATTGTGCATGATTATCTAACATTGCTAACTTATTATTATCCCAACCCCATTCTTTTACTAATTGAGTTAATATTTTACGACGCCAACTAAAATGATTTTTCTTATCTTTTTTTCTATTAGATAATTTTTCACAAACTTTTAAATAGAAGCATCGACGTACTAAATCAAGACGTGACATATCATCAACACTAATAAGATATTTAGTAACACGTTCTAACATCATACAATATGAATCTAGACCGAAACAGACTATTTCTCCATTATGTAATCGTTGTTTAACATCCATAGCTAATGATTGTGTATTAGGATATTCCCAGCTATAAGCTTCAAGTAATAATGTTTTGATGACTGATTTATATGGTGAATCAATACTTTTATATAATTGCCAAAGACTAGCACCGAAATATTCTTCTGCTAAAAATTTACCAATACTACCAAGATCTAGCCATTCATTCGGTATTAAAATTCCTTGTGAATATAAGGACATTACATAATCATCATAATGATATTCTTCTTCATGTGGTACCATATTCCAAAGAATACGTTTACCGGCTATACGTACAGCAGTACGGTAAAATTCGTCTAATAATAAAAATTGTTGAGTTGAGCCACAATCTTCTTCATTAAGACTACCGATCTCATTATTGCGAAAACGATTTTCATCAATTAAGAAAAAACTAACTGCCATGCCCATGGATATACACCATTTTTGTAATAATCTACATTTATGTTTTAAATTAAAACGTTCTTCATTATCAAGCCATGATTGATGACATATCCAAATATCTAGGTCAGAAATATTATTTTGTCCTACTGATGAACTACTACCCATTGAATAAATACCGGTAACTGGTCTCTCTCCTTTGACTATACTACTCAAATAAAGTGGCTTTCCTCCAGCTAAATCCTGAAGTTGCTGTTGCTGATTTTTATTAGGAGTAAAAGAACTTACCCCATAAGGAACACTACCTTCTAAATAACCAGGTATTAATGGATGATGATAATGCAATAATGTTGGTAATAAACTATAGAAACGCTGGAAGACTGGTCCTTTCCCAGATAATGCACGATCAATTCGTAACTGGTTTATTGCATCCAGTCTTTGTTTCAGTATCTCAATATAGAGGTACAAGACATTTCGCCTAATTATATAATGTTAGGAAATCTATTTCTAAATAATTATTTTATTACGTTTTATTTTAAAAATTAAGATATAACTTACTTAATATTTAAAAAAGTTCGTAAAACAAAAAGATACATGTTTTATTATTTTAAAAATTTTTATTAAACATAGGTTTTTTAAACAATACCTCCATATTTATACTATTATAATTTAATATTTATTAAACTACCTTTAATATTCTTCTTTAAAAGATTCAATGTAATAAATTTACTTGTTAAATAATAAAATTATCTATAACTGATTAAACTGATTACATATTATGCTAGATAAAATTTTTAGAATTGCCACAAGGCAAAGTCCACTTGCCTTATGCCAAGCACAATATGTTCAACAACATTTAATGGCAGCGCATCCTGGATTACGCATTGAGTTAATACCAATGATCACAAAAGGTGATCTTATTTTTAATACGCCCTTACCAAGGGTAGGTGGGAAAGGTTTATTTGTCAAAAATCTTGAATTAGCAATATTAAAAAATAGAGCTGACTTTGCTGTTCATTCTATGAAAGATGTACCAGTTGAACTCCCACAAAACTTAGGTTTAGTAACAATTTGTAAGCGAGAAAATCCATATGATGCTTTTGTTTCTAATCATTATAACTCTATTGAAAAATTACCACAATTCTCTATCGTTGGTACATCTAGTTTGCGTCGACAATGCCAAATAAGTGCATATCGTCCAGATCTAGTGATTCGATCATTACGTGGAAATATTGGAACTCGTTTAAATAAGCTTGATTCTGGTGAATATGATGCAATTGTTTTAGCTGCTGCTGGATTGAAGCGTTTAGGTTTAGAAAAACGCATTAGACAAATATTATCAGCTGAATTTTTATTACCAGCTGTTGGTCAGGGTGCAATCGGTATAGAATGTCGTATTCATGATAATGAATTAATAACATTGTTAAAAGTATTAAACCATAATGATACTGCTGTGTGTGTAAATGCTGAACGTGCTATGAATAATCGTTTAAAAGGGGGCTGTCAACTTCCTATTGGTAGCCTTGCTGTACTTGAAAATAATAATTTATGGCTACGAGGGTTTATTGGATTTTCCAATGGCAATAATATAGTTATTGGTGAAAGACGAGGAACACGCGATGAAGGTGAACAAATGGGTATATCTTTAGCTGAAGAGCTGATAAAGAAAGGATCAAATATTTTTTGAAATAAACTTTATCCTTATCAAGGACACAACATGAGTATACTTATAACTCGTCCAGAACCAGCAGCTAGTGAGTTGGTTTTACGTCTAAAAAACATAGGAAAATTTGCATGGGCATTACCGTTAATTCAATTTACTCCAGGTCGTGAGCTTCATTACCTTCCTCAAAGATTACAAACTTTACATCATGGTGATCTTGTTTTTTTACTATCACAACAAGTAGTATATTTTGCAAATCCTACTCTACAAAATAGTATAATATCTTGGCCTAAATTTTTAGACTATTATGCTATTGGACGTAGTACAGCACTAGCCATGAAAAATGTGACTAATCTTGAAGTAAATTATCCTCATAAGAGAGAATCAAGTGAAGAACTGATTCGTCTTAATCGTTTAAAAAAAATTAATGGTAAAAATGCATTAATTCTACGTGGTAATACAGGACGTGAATTATTAGCTGAAACGTTGGTTATGCGTGGTGTAAAAGTAAAATATTGTGAATGTTATCAAAGACATAAAAAATATTATGATGGTAAAATTGAAGGTAGACGATGGCGTAATATTGGCATTACAACACTAGTAGTTACTAGTGGCGAAATGCTAGAACAACTTTTCGTTATGTTTACTCCGATTGATCGCTTACAATGGCTGTTACGTTGTAGATTGTTAGTAGTCAATGAACGCTTGGCTATTCAAGCTGCTAAATTAGGATGGAGAAATATTGATGTAGCTCATGGTGCTGATAACAACTCATTAATATATGCATTACAATAAATACTATTAGATTTATTATTAATTTAGTTAATAATAAATCTTTTTCTATTTAAATACAATAGAACAATTTAATAATATATATATTATTAAAAATAAATAACATACTTAAATATGATCGGCGAGAGAGGATTTGAACCTCCGACCCACTGGTCCCAAACCAGTTGCGCTACCAAACTGCGCTACTCGCCGAATATTAATCGTATAAAATCATTGATTATTTAATAAATAAATTTTTCTATGCATTATATAATAATAAATGATTTTATACAATTAATAACTTTATTATTTTTAATTTTGCTTTCAAAATTTTGGGTGGTTAATGGGATTCGAACCCACGACAACTGGAATCACAATCCAGGGCTCTACCAACTGAGCTATAACCACCATTATGTTTTCTTTTATAAGAATTAATTTTTAATATATTAAATGATAATATATTGTATTATATATGTTATGATTTTTTTTGCATTAAAATCATTAAAATCAAAGATACGCCCGACAGGACTTGAACCTGAGACCTCTACCTCCGGAGGGCAGCGCTCTATCCAACTGAGCTACGGGCGCATAATGATTTAAATATACATTAAATCTTTGATAAAAGTAATAAGTAATTTAAGAAATAATTTAATAAATATATAATATTTTTATTTAAAACATGTATTAAGTAATCATTTTCATATACTATGATTCAATATAAATATATTTTTACTAAATAATTCATTAAATGCCTAAGTTAATCATTACCTAATAAAAATATATATCAAAGTCATATATTAATATATTCTATATATCTCTTAAATTGATTTAAAAAAATAAATAAATACAAAACTAAAATAATATTTATACTTATTATTTATTAATACTTATTAATTATCTTAGAAATTTTTCTCTAAATTTAAAGCAAAAAATAATATAAATAGATTAAAACAATTAAATAAATAAATTATACTGAGTTAGTTTTTTTATTATATATATTAATTTTAAGAACGTTTCATCATATCAAAAAACTCATCATTAGTTTTAGTCATAGATAATTTATTAATGAGAAATTCCATAGCATCTATTTCACCCATAGGTTGAATGATTTTACGTAATATCCACATTTTTTGTAACTCTTCTTGAGAAGTTAATAATTCTTCTTTACGAGTTCCAGAACGATTATAATCTATAGCTGGAAATACACGTTTTTCTGCTATTTTACGTGATAAATGTAATTCCATGTTACCAGTACCTTTAAATTCTTCATAAATTACTTCATCCATTTTTGATCCAGTATCTACTAAAGAAGTAGCAATAATAGTTAGGCTACCGCCTTCTTCTACATTACGTGCAGCACCGAAAAACCGCTTTGGACGATGCAAAGCATTAGCATCAACACCACCTGTTAATACTTTACCAGAAGCAGGAACTACGGTATTATACGCTCGTGCTAATCGAGTAATAGAATCAAGTAAAATAATAACATCTTTTTTATGTTCTACTAAGCGTTTAGCTTTTTCAATAACCATTTCAGCAACTTGTACATGTCGTGAAGCAGGTTCATCAAAAGTTGATGCTATTACTTCACCTTTTACTAAACGCTGCATTTCTGTGACTTCTTCAGGACGTTCATCTATTAATAATACCATCAAAACACAATCTGGATAATTATAAGCAATGCTCTGTGCAATATTTTGCAAAAGCATAGTTTTACCAGCTTTAGGTGGTGCTACAATTAATCCACGTTGACCACGACCAATTGGAGAAGCTAGATCTAAAACTCGAGCAGTTAAATCTTCAGTAGAACCATTCCCTCTTTCCATTCCTAAACGATTATTAGCATGCAATGGTGTAAGATTTTCAAATAAAATTTTACTACGAGCGTTTTCTGGCTTATCATAATTAACTTCATTAACCTTTAATAATGCAAAGTAGCGTTCTCCTTCTTTTGGAGGCCGAATTTTACCAGAAATAGTATCTCCTGTACGAAGATTAAATCGACGAATTTGGCTAGGGGAAACATATATATCATCTGGTCCAGCAAGGTACGAGCTATCTCCAGAACGAAGAAAACCAAATCCATCTTGTAATATCTCCAGTACACCATCACCGAAGATATCTTCACCGCTTTTTGCATGTTGTTTTAAAATGGCAAAGATAATATCTTGTTTACGCATACGTGCTAAGTTTTCCAGTCCCATATTTTCGCCGACAATAATCAACTCAGAAACTGGTGTATTTTTTAATTCGGTAAGATTCATAGTGATGAGTTCTTAAATTATGATAGGCTCTTAAGTTCTAGATAATTATCGAAACATTTATCGTAAATGACATGATAAAAACCATGCATTTTAATTATGGCCCTTTCAATTTTAATCTCTCTAACTTAACAAATATCATCACGTTAAATATGAACATAGAAAACAAGAAGATAGTTGAAAGGTAAAAAATATTTAAATTATCAGTGCCAAACTACGAAAACTTTCAATGCAAAAAGGGTTAAGCTTTAAATGTAAGAGCACAATGCAGTGATATCAACTTACATATACCTGAATAGATACGTCCACAACAATGAAAAATAATAATCATTGCGGACGAGATACTATACTTGAGTTGAATTAAGCCAAATTCTCGTTCAAGAACTCTTTAAGTTGACTTTTAGATAAAGCACCAACCTTAGTCGCTTTTACTTTATTGTTTTTGAACAATAGCATAGTAGGAATCCCACGAATATTATATTTAGATGCACTGTCTGGATTATCATCAATGTTTAATTTGGCAATAGTAAGCTTATCATTATATTCTTCTGCTATTTCATCTAGAATTGGAGCGATCATTTTACAAGGACCACACCATTCAGCCCAAAAATCCACTAAGATCATACCTTCTGTTTTGAGAATATAATCATCAAAACTATTATCGGTTAGTTGAACAATTTTATCGCTGCTCATGCTTTAACTCCAAAATAAATATTATTAACGAATTGATATAAAATAATCAATTATAAGTTAACTTTAATTTATTTAATACACATTCGTAAAGTACTTTTAATTTAGCAATTAACTATACTTAGCTATGAGCAGGATACAGTTAATCATACAAAATTCTGACTTTACCCTTTTGCTTTATCTTTTGAACTATACAATTTTTTAAAAAATAAATCCAAATAAAAAAAAATAATTTTTAATACCTCTATTATTTAAATAATTCAAACATTTAACTTCTATGGAAATTAAAGTATAATTCATATATTATAAAATAATATTTTTTAAAATTAATACTGTTATCTATAAATAATTAAAATTAAAATATTCTGATGTTAAATATATTTATGTAATTCATAGATAAAATTATTTTATTAAGTCTTATTAAGTATTACTAATTTATAAAACAAAATAAATTACCAATATAATATAAATTATTATTATATTATAATCTATAATGTTTTCATATAATTGAAAAATATTATATATAGAATAAATATTCTATATATAATATTTTAAGTTAGATTTTTTTAATAAATTTTAAAGTAAATTATAATAATTGATTTATTGATATTTACTTTTAATTTCTTGATTTTATACAAATAATTTGAAAATTATTTCATAACTATTGAAAAATCTATTATTTATTAAAATAATTATTTGGTATTAATATTACATATTAAATTAATGATAAAATCAAATTTCGATATTAGTATATGTATTTATATACCGTTTAAAAAACAAAATTGAACATATATACATTATATTTATCTTCAATTCTTCATTGAAGATATTGAGTTCAATAATCATTTAATTATTTTAATTTTACTCTGAAAATAAGATAGAAATATACTAAATTATATAAAAATACTATTTATTTACAATAGAATATTACAATACTGTTTTTCCTTTAGCAAGTTATATATATCATTACAAATAATATATATAAGATCTTATCTTAACTTATAGCGTATTTTCTTCTAACACTAATATTAAACTTTAAATTCTAATATATAAAAATGATTGTAGATAATTAATTGTATAAAATTTATATTTTTTCTATCACTAATAGTATAGTATATTATACTCTGTATTTTAAATAAAACATGTAATATACACTTAACTATAAAAGTAATAAATAGATAATTTTAAATTAAAGTAGTAAAAAATAAAAATTTTCTTATATTTTTACTATTATTTTTATTATATTATTATAGATTATGTAATATGTTGCGTTTTACACAAGCTGTTTGATAAATTTGTTCAATCAAATTATCTAAAAGTATACTGCGACGACGATATTCAGATCTCTTTTTGCTAACAATTTCTTGTGTATTCTTACGTTTTATATATGTTGGTAAATCAAACATATTATCCTTACGAGTTTTTCCTCCTAATGAAATCCAAAACTCATTGTAGCTTGCAAAAAACTTATGTTTTTTACTATAACGGTAACGTAAACTATAAAAAACATGTGTTCTATCACTTACAGCTGCAATTTTTTTTATATTACATAATTCTGCAAGAATATAAGCAACTTCAACAAGTAAACGTTTGGGAAATATTCCATACATCGCTTTAGTAGCATCACGAATCGTATTAATAGAAGTAACATGACGGGGTCCTTGTAAACCTCCAATTAATAATGTTTTTTGTTTATTTTCTTGAATAATGGAAAACGAAAGTGATGCGACTAATAATTTTTCATAGAGTAAAATTAAAGTAATTTCACCTTCACGATCAAAACTAGCAGGACAACAAATTACTAAAAAACTTGTATTATTTTTGCCTGTAAAACTAGCAAGTGGAGTATCATTATAATTTTGCATCAATTTACGTAAGACAAGACTATCTAGCTGATCTAACGATGTATAATGATCTATTATAGCCTGAGCTCGCTGTGCTGTACTAAAACCAGTACGTAAATATGGACGATGTAGCTTTGCTGGCAATAAACCTTGTATAGTTAGTAACTTAGGAAAATCAGTAATTTTTACTAATTGACTAAGATAATGAAAAGTAGTAACAGGGAATACAAGAGATCTCAAAGCAAATTTAATACGAAATTTTCTTTTATCCCATGAATTATTCGGTCTGAACTGACCACTTACTAAGGATAAAAAAAATGATATTAACTCCTTATTATTTATTGGATATTTTTTTAAAGAAATAGACATACTTATAATAGCTTCACGAGTCAAACTATAACGATATTATATTATTAATTGTAATTAAACTATTGTCAATTATAAAAATAATTAAATTTTATCAAAATAAACTCCATTTATAATAAACTACAATAGTAAAATATGAACATTTTATTTATTCATATTATTAAAAATGTCTAATGCTTCATTCCAATTGACAACATTCCAAAATGCTTTTATATAATCATTGCGTCTATTTTGATATTTTAAATAATAAGCATGTTCCCAAACATCTAAAGCAAGAATTGGATAACCTGATATACCAATAATATTTTCACCCATTAAAGGGTTATCTTGATTAGCAGTAGAAACTATGGATAGTTTATCCTCTTTTTTTATTAACCAAATCCAACCAGAGCCAAATCGAGCTAATGCTACTTTTTCAAATTCTTCTTGAAATTGATTTACACTATTGAAATCTTTTTCAATAGCAAGTTTTAAAGTTCCTTGTAGAGTAGTACCTTTTTTTAAACCTTTCCAAAAGAAACTATGATTAGCATGACCACCTGCATTATTACGTAACATTTCCTTTTTATTTTTTGGTAATTGATCTAATTTAGAGATTAATTCATTAACTGATAAGGTTTTAAACTCAGTATTTTCTAACGCTAAATTAGCATTATTAACATAACTCTGATGATGTTTAGTATGATGAAGTTCCATTGTTTGCTTATCAAAAAATGGTTCTAATGCATCGTATGCATAGGGTAAAGATGGTAGTAAATAACTCATATTGACCTCTTAATGTTTATTTATTATTTTTACATAAATAAGTCTTATTTTATAGAAACCTATAAAATATAAAATAAATAAGAAAATTATAAGATATAAAATTATGTATTTATTGAAAAAATAAATACATAATAACTTACGTATATTCAAATATAGTAGTTATATATTATGTTATTTTTCAGAAATAGATTATATTTAATAAATAAAAACATTTTATTTCTAATGCTTTTATAAAATTAAATAATATGATAAATATCTGTATATTATCATATTAAAATAACTATAACAAGCTAACGATTGGCATTATTCTAATATTAATAATATAGATTATAGAAATAAATTTAATATTCTTATATTTAGAAATGATTTAGAAATGATTAAGAATTAAAATATTCGCTGTGGATAACTATAAATCGTAGCATTAGTAGACTTACTAAATCCTACTAAAGTTAAGTTGCAATTTTTGGCTACATCAATAGCTAATTGAGTGACGGCAGATATAGCAAATAAAATTTCTACGCCGCACATAGCGGATTTTTGAACTATTTCATAACTGGCTCTACTCGATATTAATACTGCTCCTTCATACCAATGATTTTGACTACGATAACCAAGTAACTTATCTAAAGCTACATGACGGCCTATATCTTCATAAGCACTAATTAAATCTCCATGAGGTGACATCCATGCTGCTATATGTGTACATCCAGTTAACTTACCAATAGGTTGGTAACACCGTAGTTGTTTTAGTCCTACCTCAAGGTTTATTATATTAAATTTTTGAGTAAATGGTAAAGATTTAATAGGTTTACTAATATAGTCTAAATGTTCCACACCACATATACCACATCCTGTACGACCAGTGATCATACGGCGGTATTTTTTTAATGCCATGAAACGACGATTAGATATTTCTATTTGTATTTGAATACCATTATAACTTGATACTATATCTATATTAAAAATATCATTTAGATCTAAAATAATCCCTTCGGATAAAGAAAACCCAATAGCTAACTTTTCTAAATTACTAGGTGTAGCCATTATAACTACATGAGAAATACCATTATAAACTAATGCTACTGGTACTTCTTTAGCTACCCAATCATTTTTTATTGGATTAGTATCATTCTTCCATATTTGTGTTTGATGTACACCAGTCATTGAACTAATATTTTTATTATTTTTTTGTTTTTTTATTTTCACTGTTATCTCTAGAAGAAATTAGTTTAATAGAATATTTCTTATTTTCTAAATTCATTACTCATTATACAGATGTAAGTATATAAAATATTTTTAATAATACTCTAAAATGAATAGATGGATTAAATATAATTAATATTTAATTTCATTAAATCCATAATAACATGTGAAAATCTTCTAATAAAAACTTAAAAATAATTAATAAAAAATAATTAATAAAATTATAAAAATATATAATTATTAGATTAATTACATATAACTCTAATAAGTTAATTATAGTGTATACGTATATATATTATAATTATAATATGTAAGTATAATACTAAAAATATATTTCTCTACCATATGAATAATCTTAATATTTATTAATTGAAACAAATTTATTTAAAAATAACTCATTAAAAATTTTTATTTTTTAAATATAAGCAATATTAATGTTATTATTATTTCATAATATCTATATCAAATAGATAATATTTAAATTCTTAAAATAAATAAAAAAACTAATTTCAATAGTTACATTTAGATTTTTAATCTATAACTGAAGCAAGGAAATATCTGCAATATAAAGAAATAATTTTCTTAGTTTTACTAGTATTGTTAGACGATTAATACGTAATGCAGTGTTACTAACGTTTACCATAATATTATTAAAAAAATTATTTATTAAATCAATTGATTGCATTAATTCAATCAACGCATCTTGATAACGATTTTCTATTAATAGAGGTTTCAGTTTATTTTCTAATTCAACGATAAATATTGACAATTCAATCTCTTCTTTTTCTTTTAAAAGAGATCTTTGAATATTAGTATTCAATTTTTCTTTAGATTTAGCCACAATATTACAAATACGTTTATTAACTATAATTAAAGCGTTAACTTTTTTCATATTACGTAAATATGCAATTGCTTGTATACGTGCATCAAAATCTATTGGACGCATTGGACGACAAGCTAATACAGCTTGAATAATATCTATAGTATATCCTTTGTGTTTATACCAAGTATAAAAACGATTAAATATAAAATTAATAACTTCATCCACAATATTTGAATTTTTTATTTTTTCACCATATTGATATACAGTTTTTTTTACTAAATTTTCTAAATCTAAAGGTAACTTTTTTTCAACAATAATTCTCAGTATGCCTAATGCAATACGGCGCAATGCAAAAGGATCTTTATCTCCTTTTCCTTTTGGATTTAAACTAATACTAAAAATACCTACGAGAGTATCAATTTTATCAGCAATAGCTACAGAACAAGCAATTAATGTAGAGGGCAAAGAATCACCAGCAAAACGTGGATGATATTGTTCATGAATCGCTATAGCTACATCTTCAGGTTCACCATCATAACGTGCATAATACATACCCATAGCGCCTTGTGTATCTGGAAATTCAAATACCATCTTCGTTAAGAGATCACATTTAGAAAGTAAACTAGCACGGATAGTATGATTTATATCTGCTCCAATCTGCTTAGAAATCCAACAGGCCAATAATTGAATACGATTAGTTTTATCGCTTAATGTCCCTAAGTCTTTATGAAATAAAATACTTTTTAAATGAGGAATTTTACTTTCTAAAGAGTTTTTACAATCAAGATTAAAGAAAAACTCTGCATCAGTCAAACGTGATCGTACTACATGCTCATTGCCAATGATAATTTTCTGTGGATTTCTTGATTCAATGTTAGCAACAAATATAAAATTAGGTAGTAATTTTTTATTATTAGAGTATATTGGAAAATACTTTTGATCGTTTTTCATGATCGAAACTAGTGCTTCTGTCGGTATAGCAAGAAATTTTTTATTAAATTTCCCCATTAATATTACTGGCCACTCTACTAACGAAGTTACTTCTTCTAATAGACTATCGCTTATATCTGCGTATCCCCCTAAATTGTAAGCTATAGCTTCTACATCTCTTTTAATTTTAGCTTTACGTACCGCATAATCGGCTATTACTTTACCACACTCTAATAATAATTGAGGATACTGATTGGCATGATCTAAAATTAACTTAGCCTCACCCATAAATCTATGACCGTAAATTACGCGATCTGAATTAATCCCTAATATATTCTCTGAAATTATTTCATCTCCTAACAACATAGTTATTGTATGAACAGGACGAATAAATTCTACTTCACCTTTACCCCAACGCATAGGTTTTGGAATTGGTAGTTTACGTAGTACTTTAATAAGCAAAATTGGAAGTAATACTTTGGTACTTTCACCTTTTACCAAAGAACGATATACTAACCTTTTATCCTTACCTATAATTAAACGTTCAGCTTGATCTACTGTAATGCCATTACTATGTGCCCAACATAAAGCTGCCTTAGTTGCATTACCATCATCATTAAAAGCTGTAGAAATAGTAGGTCCTTTTTTTTCAATTATTTGATCAGGTTGAAAAATATTAAGTTGTGTAACTATTAAAGCTAGACGTCGTGGCGTAGCAAACCAAGTTACTTTAGTATAACTTAAATTAACCTTATCTAGTTCATCACAGAAGAAAATAGCAAAGGATTGTGCTAAACTGTATAAAGATTTTGGTGGTAATTCTTCTGTGCCAATTTCTACTAAAAAATTTTTCTTTTCCATTAATTAAATCTTAAATTATTTTTATTACACATTGGGAATCCGAGTGCTTTACGGGAAGCATAGTAAGATTTAGCAACAGCTTTAGTGACAGTACGAATACGAATAATATAATGTTGACGTTCAGTTACTGAAATTGCTTTACGTGATTCTAAAATGTTAAAGATATGTGCTGCCTTTAAAATACATTCATAAGCTGGTACACTCAGAGGTTTTTTTAACGACAATTGTTGTTGAGCTTCTTTTTCATATTGTTCGAAACAATTAAAAAGAAAATTAATATCTGCATGCTCAAAATTATAACTAGATTGTTCTAATTCGTTTTGAAAAAAGAGGTCTCCATAAGTAATTTTTCCTAGAGAACTATGACTCCAAATAAGATCATAAACGTTATCTACTCCCTGAATGTACATTGCTAAACGTTCTAAACCATATGTAATTTCACCAGTTATAGGGCGACACTCCATGCTACCCACTTGTTGAAAATAAGTAAACTGTGTTATCTCCATACCATTTAACCGTACTTCCCATCCTAATCCCCAAGCTCCAAGAGTTGGATTTTCCCAGTTATCTTCTACAAAACGGACATCATTCATATTTAAATCTATATTTAAATATTTTAAAGATTCAAGATATAGATCTTGAAGAGTACTAATAGATGGCTTAATTATTACCTGAAACTGATAGTAATGTTGTAAACGATTTGGATTTTCTCCATAACGCCCGTCAGTAGGACGACGAGATGGTTGTACATAAGCAATAGAAATTGGTTCAGGACCTAATGCACGTAAACAAGTCATTGGATGAGAAGTACCAGCTCCTATTTCTATGTCTAGAGGTTGAATTATAGTACAGCCATGACCCATCCAATAATTTTGCAAGGCCATAATTAAACCTTGAAAAGTATTGATATCAAAATGTTGCATATTAAATTTGTACGCAATATAATTATATTAAATCAAAAAGTATTAATACTATACACTGTTTAATTTGCATTATGTAGTTAAAATATTAGGATTTTTATTATCTCACGGTTCGAATAATATCGATATCAATTCTAATATTTAAAATTCATAAATCTCCTTATTATATCATTATTCAAAATAACAACAATTAAATTTTACTTATAACTAGTATAGAAAGACTTGATTTTATTAAAAATACTATAAGTAGTAATTTACTTAATATAATTAATATCATTCTTTAATATAATAAAAATTTATTTAAATTTAAATAAATTTAATGATTAGCTAATAGAACAATAAATATTTAAAATTTTATTATATATAAAAAATAATAACATCTATTCTGTTTAAGTAGATTACTTATAAAGTAATACTTTATAATGTATTATAATAAATAATAGAAATAAAGGGATTAATATGCCTAATAAACAAACATATTATAATATGCAGTATATAATACTTTGTTGTATTACTGCTTCATTTGGTGGGCTATTAATGGGATATGACTCTTCAATTATATCTGGAGCAATCGAACCTTTAAGTAATTATTTTCAATTAACACCATCTAAAACTGGTTGGGCTGTTTCAAATATTTTGCTAGGAAGTTTGATAGGATGTCTTATTGCTCCAAGATTAAGTGATACTTTTGGACGTAAAAAATCACTATCAATTACTGCTCTATTATTTAGTTTATCTGTTATAGGAACTTCTTTAGCATATGATTTTGATATTTTTGTTATTTTTCGAATTATTGGTGGTCTAGCTATTGGTTTAGCTTCAGTAATTTCGCCAATTTATTTAGCAGAGCTTTCACCATCTAAATTTCGTGGGCGAACTACTGCATTATATGCAGTATGTTGTGTAGGAGGACAGTCAGTAGTATTATTAACTAATTATTTTATAACTAAATCTATTTTACCTGAAATAATGGTAGAAATAGGTTGGCGTTATATCTTAGTAACGGCATTATTACCTTGTATATTATTTATTTTTTTTCTTGTATTTATTCCAGAATCCCCACGCTGGAATATACTAAAAGGACAATATAATGAAGCGTTAGATACATTAATAAAAATATCAAATTACAAACATGCAAAAATAGTATTTAAAGAAATCAAATATTCATTTTTAAGTAATAAAAATCAAAATTATAAGTCTAATTTATCGTTGGATAAAGCTACTATATCATTACTAGTAATTGGTATTGGATTAGCTGTAGGAAATCAAATTAGTGGTATTAATGTAATTCAATATTTCGGACCAATCTTATTAAAAAATATTTCTTCTAACATGGACCATGCATTATTACAAACGTTTTGGTTATCAATATGTCAATTTATTGGTATTTTAATAGGAATGACACTTATAGATAAAATAGGCCGTCGTAAATTATTATTACTAGGTGCATTAGCTTCCTATATTTGTCTTACTTATTCATTTATTACTTTTTACTATCATTTATCGGGTTTAATCGCAATATTTGGTTTGGTTTCTTATATGATTTTTTTTGGTATGACTTGGGGACAAGTTGTATGGACAGTACTAAGTGAGATTTTTCCAACTAAAATTCGATCTATGTGCATGGGTATTTGTATCTGTACTATGTCACTCACAAATTTTGTAATAAGTACTATATTTCCAATTCTTAACAGTAATACTTTATTAATCCATAAATTTCACGGTGGTTTTCCATTATTACTATTTGCAATCTTTTCGTTATTTATATACTTATTTACTTTTCGTTATTTACCAGAAACTACTGGTATGTCTTTAGAAAAGATCAATAATGTCTTATCAAATAAATTAAATAGTAATACTTAAATTAATAAATTTTAGGTTTATTAAAACTAAATAAAAATACTTAATATTATAAGAATTATTATGAAGTATAAATTTATTATTAGCAATAACATACGAATATTAGTATTCATCTCCTCGTACGCGACTACGGTAGCTTTCCCAATCAAAACGCACCCATAAACTATTTCCTAAACGCATACGATCCATTACACGTTCTCCAAACAATGTATTCATACCAGAAGGATCTAAGTTAGAAAGCATACCAGTAGGACGTTTTGAAGAAGAACGACGATCAACAATTTGATTAATAATCACTTTTTCATAACGAGATTCACTTTGCATACCTATTTCATCTATTACTAGTAAATCAACATGACTCAGATCATATAATAAACATTCTTCTGTAATATTACTTCCTCCACTGAAAGTTCCTTTGATACTAGACATTAAATCAGCTACAGTTACTATTAATACACTTTTACCACGTAAAATTAAGTCATTACCTATTGCTGCTGCTAAATGATTCTTACCTGTTCCAGGACGACCAGAAAAAACAAAACTAGCAATACTATTTTGAAAACTAGCAGCATATTCACGTGCTAAATTTAACGCTTTACGTTGTCCATCATTTTCTATTCGATAGTTATCAAAAGAGCAATTCATATGTAATTCTCTAATGCCAGAATGTCCCATAATACGCTGCATTTTCATAGCACGATTTTCACGAACAATTGCTTCAGAACGTAAACGTCCTTGTTCTTGGTTCCAAGCTAATAGTTCTTTACCACTTTTAAATTTTGGTTCTACATTAGAAGGAATGATTTTTTTAAAACGATTGAAAAGATCATTCGGTGTTTTCATTACTCACCTCGAAAACCATCGGGGATATCATAATCAGTATTACTAATTTGAGTGATATCACGCTTGAAATAACCACTATTAATAATTCTATTCATTTGTACATGACGTGCTAACTTTTGTTGCCATTGTACATGATGAAATAAACAACCTTCTGCTTCCCAATATGTAATAAAAGCAGCTAATTCATTCGTAGTAACCGGTTCTTTTAACGTAATTCCCCAAACCGCTGCTTGCCGTTGAAAATCAATATCTGGATGCCAACCTTGATACATGGAAAATTTACCTACTGATGCAAAATTTTCTGTATTTTGCCTTTTGAAAATATTTTTATTCAAAAAAATATTATTTTTTTGAATAAAATTTGATTCTAACGCTAATAAATTTGCTAATCGCTGTGGTGTTATAGCATAAAATGCTGGTATATTATGGCATAGTATTGCTAATGTACCGTTATCAGCTTTAAGCATTGAAGTAAGAGGATCTTGGCAAAAATTATCTATCCCTACTAATGTTGAAGTTAAGACTTTTACTAACATGGAAAAACCTAATATTAATAAATATTATATATTCAGTAAAATCTAGTCATTACATATATTGAAAAATTTATATTATATTATATTAACATTTAGCAAAAAACTCTTAAAATACATGTAATCCTATGCTGGTGTCATATAAATAAAATTTATATTTCTATTTTAATGAAAAAATTACTATAAACTTAAAATAATGTATAATTATATACATTATTTTTTCTTTAATGTTATATTAAATAAAACTATTATAAAGCTTATAATGAAAGATATTGTTATAATTAATTGAATAATACTTGTTTATTTTGATGTAAAACTTATAAAATAATAAAATTAAGAAAAATATTACTTTTTACATTAATCAGTTAAATATTTTAAGGTAAAGTTTAAAAGATTAAATATCTATATTAACTACTTTCAAGGCATTTTCTTCAATAAAAAGACGACGAGGTTCAACTGCATCGCCCATAAGTGTAGTAAAAAGTTGATCAGCAGCAATCGCGTCGTTAATAGTCACACGTAACATATGACGACTCTTTGGATTCATAGTAGTTTCCCATAGCTGTCTTGGATTCATTTCACCTAAACCTTTATATCTTTGTATAGATAAGCCGCGACGAGATTCTTTTAGTAGCCATTCAAATGCTTGTTCAAAATTAGTTACTAAATGATATTTTTCACCACGTTTAATCATAGCTTCTTTTTTGATTAAACCACGTAATTGGTTACCTAAAATACAAATTTTACGATATTCTGGCCCATAAATAAATTCATAATCTAATCGATAATTTGTATTTATACCATGAGTACTAATACATAATACTGGCTCAAATAAATTTTGTTGCAAATTCTTATGTACTTGAGCTATGTAACTACTATTACTATGTACTTCATGTTCAATTAAATAAATTATAAGTCCGTCTAACCAATTTTTTACTACTATTTCATCATTAAGATTATTCAAAGTTGAATAGTATATTAACGAATATAATAAACTTAGTGGAAAACGTCTTTCTAGACGTCTAATCATTTTCTGTATGTGATTGAAATCACATACAAGCTTATATAAACTATCATTACTTAATAATGATATATTAATATCATCTTTAGTTTGTAAACTGGCATTTTCTAATGCAATTGAAATTTGATACTTATCCATCTCTTCATCATCTTTAATATATTTTTCATACCTACCTTTTTTAACTTTATAAAGTGGTGGTTGAGCAATATAAATATGGCCACGTTCAATAATTTCTGGCATTTGACGATAGAAAAAAGTTAACAGTAATGTACGAATATGAGAACCATCAACATCTGCATCTGTCATGATAATAATACTATGATAGCGTAATTTATCTGGATTATACTCATCACGTCCTACACCACAACCTAGTGCAGTAATTAAAGTAGCTACTTCTTGAGAAGAGATCATTTTATCAAAACGTGCTTTTTCAACATTAAGAATTTTACCTTTAAGCGGCAAAATAGCCTGATTCTTACGGTTACGTCCTTGTTTAGCAGATCCACCTGCAGAATCCCCTTCTACAAGATATATTTCACATAGTGCTGGATTTTTTTCTTGGCAATCTGCTAACTTACCGGGAAGACCAGAAGGATCAAGAACAGCTTTACGACGAGTCATTTCTCGTACACGACGCGCTGCTTCACGCGCACGTGCTGCATCAATAATCTTATTAACAATAATTTTAGCATCAGATGGATTTTCTAATAAATATTCATTTAGTAATTCATTTATCTGTTGTTCAATGACTGATTTAACTTCTAAAGATACTAACTTATCTTTAGTTTGAGAAGAGAACTTAGGATCTGGTAATTTTACTGAAACAACTGCTACAAGCCCTTCACGGGCATCATCGCCTATAGTATTAACCTTAGTTTTTTTATTATATCCCTCTTTATCCATATAAGCATTCAATGTACGAGTTATGGCTGAACGAAATCCCGCAAGATGTGTTCCACCATCTCGCTGTGGAATATTATTAGTGAAACAATAAATATTTTCTTGAAAACCATCATTCCATTGAAGTGCTAATTCAATACCAATACCATCTTTTTCAGTAGATAAATAAAAAATACTTGGATGGATAGGATTTTTATTACGATTTAAATATTCTACAAAAGATTTGATACCTCCTTTGTAATGATAATGATCATTTTTATCAACTCTTTTATCCTTAAGGAAAATAGATATACCTAAGTTTAAAAATGAAAGCTCACGTAAACGTTTAGCTAAAATTTCATATTTAAATTCAATAACATTGGTAAATGTTTCATAACTTGGCCAAAAGCGTATATAAGTACCTGTTATATCAGTATTTCCAATGATACTTAATGGATTTTGTGGTATACCGTGAACGTAGATTTGATGATGTATTTTACCATCTCGATAGATAGTCAATTCTAATTTTTGTGATAAAGCATTTACTACTGAAATGCCTACTCCGTGTAGACCTCCAGATACCTTATAAGAATTATCATCAAATTTACCACCAGCATGTAATATGGTCATAATTACTTCAGCAGCAGAAACTCCTTCTTCACTATGTATTCCAGTTGGAATACCACGACCATTATCTTTTACAGAAACAGAATTATCAGTATGAATAGTAACAACAATATTATTACAATAACCAGCAAGTGCTTCATCTATGGCATTATCAACTACTTCAAATACCATATGATGAAGACCTGTACCTTCATCTGTATCCCCAATATACATACCTGGACGCTTACGTACCGCATCAAGTCCTTTTAGAACCTTGATACTAGAAGAGTCATAACTTGACATCAAAGTTTCTCACTAATGTTTAAAATTAAATCACTACTATTTTACTCTTAAATACATATTTAAAAGTAAAGTGACTTTGATAAAAATCCTATATATAAAAAATATACTTTAATTTTATATTAACAGACGATTATGGTTATTTAATTTTAGATATTAAACATGATCTATATAACTAAAATAGTTATTTTATTTGATATTATTATCAATGATAACAATTGAGTATATTTGTATATTTCATTAATTAAATGATATTAAATTAGTAATATTAGTCATTATATTTAATGATAGTTTGAATATTTATTAATAAAAAATACCATAATAGCTAAAACTTATTTATCTTATAGTTAAATTCAATTCAATTCAATTTAAATTTATTAATCTATAATCGCATTGGCATAACAACATATACTGATATAGGATTATCAACATCTTCAATTTGTACACTAGATATTGAATCTGTTAATAGAATTCGCACCTTTTCACATTTTAAAGCATTTAATATATCAAGTATATAACTAACATTAAAACCTATTTCTAAGTCACTTCCATCATAGTAGACATCTAATATTTCTTCTGCTTCTTCTTGTTCTGGATTATTGGCGATTATTTTAAGCTGATTTTTAGTAATATAAAGACGTACACCACGAAATTTTTCATTCGAAATAATAGCTGCACGGGCAAATGCTTGTTTTAATAAGTCACAATTGGCTTCCAATATTTTATCTGGATTTTTTGGCAATACGCGACGATAGTTAGGAAAATGTCCATCAACTAACCGAGATGTAAAAATAAAATTTCCTACATATGTACGAATATTACCACTACCTATTTGGATCTGTATAGAAGTTTCCCCACCATCTAAAAGACGTGCTAATTCTATTATTGCTTTTCTAGGCACAATAACTGAATAATTTGGTAATAACTGCTTAATAGGAATAGAGCACACTGCTAAACGATGTCCATCAGTAGCAACTGTTCTTAGAATTTTATCTTCTGTTTCTAATAACATACCATTAAGATAATAACGAACATCTTGATGAGCCATAGAAAATTGAGTAGACTCTATTAAACGCTTTAATATTATCTGAGGTACTATAAATTCTACTTCACTTCGCCAATCATCTAAATTTGGAAAGTCACTAGCAGGAAGTGTAGCTAGTGAAAATCTACTACGACCAGAGCGCACTAATATCCTATCACCAATTAAAGTAACGTTAATTTCTACACCTTCTGGTAGACAACGACAAATATCGTAAAATTTACGAGCAGGTACAGTAATAGCATTTGATTGATATGCTTGAGTTAGTACAATACGAGCTACCATTTCTATTTCTAAATCAGTAGCAGTTAGTGTTAAAAAACCTTTATTTACTTGGAGTAATAAGTTTCCAAGTATTGGTAACTTTGGACGTCCGCTAAGCGGGTTACTAACTTGTTGTAGCGGTTTTAATATCTGTTCACGTTCTATAATAAATTTCATAAAATTTTATATATTAACAGGATAATATCCTAATAAGATTAGAAAAATCTTTTTTAATATTATGATTTTCTTCACGTAATTGTTCAATTTTACGACAAGCATGAAGTACCGTAGTATGATCACGTCCACCAAAAGCATCTCCAATTTCTGGTAGACTATGATTAGTCAATTCTTTTGCTAGTGCCATCGCCATCTGCCTTGGACGAGCGACAGATCTAGAACGGCGTTTGGATAATAAATCTGATACTTTAATTTTATAGTATTCTGCTACAGTTTTTTGTATATTGTCTATGGTAATTAATTTTTCTTGTAAAGCTAGTAGATCACGTAAAGCTTCCCGAACAAAATCAATAGTAATAGCACGACCAGTGAAATTAGCATTAGCAATTACACGATTCAATGCACCTTCTAGTTCACGAACATTAGAACGTAATCGTTTAGCGATAAAAAAAGCTACTTCATCTGGTAAGAAAATTTCATTTTCATCAGCCTTCTTCATTAAGATAGCTACTCTAGTTTCTAATTCAGGTGGTTCAATCGCTACAGTAAGCCCCCATCCAAAACGAGATTTTAAGCGATCTTCTACGCCGTTAATTTCTTTTGGATAACGATCTGATGTTAGAATTATTTGTTGATTACCTTCTAATAGAGCATTAAAAGTATGAAAGAACTCTTCTTGAGAACGTTCTTTATTAGCAAAAAATTGTATATCATCAATAAGTAATGCATCTACTGAACGATAATAACGCTTAAACTCTTCAATTGCATTCTTTTGCAATGCCTTGACCATATCTTGTACAAAACGTTCAGAATGCATATAAACAACTTTAGAATGTAATTTATGTATAATAATATCATTACCTACTGCATGTAATAAATGAGTTTTACCTAAACCAGTTCCACCATAAAGAAATAGTGGATTATAAGAACTTCCTGGATTATTAGCTACTTGCTGTGCAACTGAACGTGCTAATTGGTTAGATTTTCCTTCTACAAAATTATGAAAATTATGTCTAGTATTAACATTAGAATAGTAAATAAGCTTTGGTGGTGCTAAAACAGAATCCCAACTAGGTCGTACTATTCTTGTTGGTAGTATACAATCATCTATATTTATAGAAGTTGTAATATCATTATTTATTGAAGAATCAAGTGTAGAAACTTGAACTATTGGTCGAGTACCTACCTCAAACCGTAGTAATGGAACATTCGAACCACAAAACTCATTTAGCAAAACATTAATACTATTAAGATATTTATCTTTAACCCATTCCAATACAAAACGATTTGGTGCATACAATGCTAACGTATTATTATTTAATTCAGCCTGTAGTGGACGAATCCACATACTGAACTCAGTAGCAGGAAGATTATCCTGAAAACGTATAAGACACTTTTGCCAAAGCGTAAGTGACACGATGAACTCCACTCATACAAAATCGATAAGATTATCAAATGCTAATAAATATTTTTTATATAAAACTTAATTTTTAAAAAAGACGGTAAAAAAGCTAATGAACACTCATTTCACGGTAATTTTACTAGCAATTTTATTGAAAATTGTTAGCGTACTAAAAATAATAGCGCACAGCGAAGTAGAGTTCTTATCTATTCTACACAGTTTTAAGATAATTTATCCACAGGGTATAAATTATTGATGATAAAAACATGTTTAAATATTATAAGTATTGTATTTTTTATTAATTTTTAAATTTTAAGTATAAAATATTTAAATATAAATGATAATTTTTTTTAACAATTTAATCTATAAAAAAAATTTGTTACTTAAGTAAAAATATATACTCTTAACTAAGCTAGTTTTAGCTAAAATAAGTAATGTATTGAATCCTATGGATTGAATTGACTCCAAGCTATAGAATTATTATAATTTAACGTTACTATTAAATATATATCGAAGCACTAGTCATATATTAGTTTAAAGTGCTTTGTCTATGAAATATTTTTAAATATATAGGTAAAAAACTATTATGAAACGTACTTTTCAACCATCTATATTAAAACGTAATCGTTTGCATGGTTTTCGTGCTCGTATGTCTACCAAAAATGGTCGTCAAATTTTAGCACGGCGACGTGCTAAAGGACGTCATCGTCTTACCGTTTGTTAGTAGTAATAATTAGTGAATAATTTTTCATTTCCTAGGGAGTTACGCTTATTTACTCCTACGCATTTTACTTTTGTTTTTCAACGAGCACAAAAAGTGGGTAATTCAAAAATTACCATACTTAGCCGATTTAATATGTTAGGATATCCCCGCTTAGGTCTTACTATTGCTAAAAAACATGTAAAACACTCCCATGAACGTAACCGTATTAAACGAATAATTCGTGAAAGTTTTCGTTTACTCCAACATGAATTACCTGCAATGGATTTTATAGTTATAGCAAAAAAAGGAATTATCAACCTTAATAATCGTGCAATTACAGAAATATTAAGTAAACTATGGCTTCATTACTGTAGATTAAAAAATAGTCTCTAATAGTTTATATTTATTAAATAGTTATTAACTAAGATTAAAATCTTATTATCGAGTTTTATCTCATTTTTTTAATGCTGGATGATATCGCATATTGTTTTATAAAAAAAGTAGTGAATATATATTCAAAACAGTAATAAATACTATTATTTTTTATTTAATGAATCGATTTTACTGCCAAAAACTTTTAATCAGAGAACATTAAAGATGGATTCGCAACGCAATTTTTTTATTATTGCTTTTCTGTTCGTGTCTTTTATGCTTTGGCAAGTCTGGCAAGAGGATTATACTTCAAACCAGGGTCAAATTACACAAGATATAAGCAGAACTGCAAATGATATCACCTCATATAATTTATTAACTAATGATAAAAGTACAATTATTACTGTTAAAACTGATTTACTATCATTAGACATCAATACTCGTGGTGGCGATATAGAGCGAGCTGAGTTATTAACTTACTTTGATAAATTGGGTTCAAATGTACCATTTCAAATTTTAGAAACCACACCTTCATTTATTTATCAAGCTCAAAGCGGATTGACTGGCCGTAATGGTCCAGATAATCCTCATAATGGCAATCGTCCAATATATAAAAGTTCTAAAAATTACTTTGAAATGAAAGATAATGAAAAAGAATTACACGTACCACTTATATGGAAAGGGGAAAATGGTGTAACATATACAAAAACATTTACTTTTAAACATGGTGAGTTTTTAGTGAATGTAAACTACAAGATTAAAAATACAACTAAGCATCCACTAAAAATGATGATGTTTGGTCAACTAAAACAAACAATTAATATACCAAAATATCGTGATACTAGCAGTAATAATTTTGCTTTGCATGGCTTTCGTGGTGCTGCATATTCAACAGATCATACTAAATATGCAAAATATAAATTTGATGATATTGCAAATAATGAAAATTTAAATACAACTACTAATCATGGTTGGATAGCTATGCTACAGCAATACTTTGCTACTGCTTGGATACCACGCACTAATGGTAATCATATTTTTTATACTAGCCATCTTGAAAAAGGAATTGCGGCTATAGGGTATAAATCTGAACCTATTACTATAGATGCAGGTGTACAAAAAAGTCTTAATGCAGATTTATGGATTGGACCAGAAATTCAAAATCAAATGGCATTAGCTGCATTAAATCTAGACCTAAGCGTTGATTATGGTTGGCTGTGGTTTATATCACAACCATTATTTAAACTATTAGCATTTCTTTATAAATTTATTGGTAACTGGGGTGTTTCTATCATAGCTATTACTTTTATTGTACGGGGAATTATGTATCCTTTAACTAAAGCACAATATACTTCTATGGCTAAGATGCGTATATTACAACCAAAAATTCAATTAATAAGAGAACGGTTAAGCAATGATAAACAGAAAATGAGTCAAGAAATTATGGCTCTATATAAAGCAGAAAAAGTCAATCCATTAGGTGGTTGTTTACCAATATTTATCCAAATGCCAATCTTTCTTGCTTTATACTATATGTTATCAGGTTCTGTAGAGTTACGTCATGCACCTTTTATATTATGGATTAATGATTTATCAGCACAAGATCCATATTATATTTTACCAGTGATTATGGGTCTGACCATGTTATTAATTCAAAAAATGTCACCCAATACCATTACAGATCCGATGCAAAATAAACTTATGAACTACATGCCAATAATATTTACTATCTTTTTCTTATGGTTTCCATCTGGTCTAGTATTATACTATATTATTAGTAATTTAGTTACTGTCTTTCAACAACATATAATTTATAATGAATTAGAAAAACGTGGGTTACATAGCCGAGTATAAAAAAACATAATATTTCATTATATTTATAATAATTAAATATGAGTAAAAATGATACTATTGTTGCTCAAGCAACACCTCCAGGTCGTGGAGGAATTGGCATATTACGTATTTCAGGAAATCAAACATCTGAAATAGCTAAAGCTATTTTGGGTAAATTACCAAAACCACGATATGCTAATTATTTACCATTTATGGATATTAACGGTACAGTTCTCGACTATGGAATAGCACTATGGTTTCCAAAACCTAATTCTTTTACTGGTGAAGATGTATTGGAATTACAAGGTCATGGAGGGCAGATAGTGCTAGATATGTTATTAAAGCGTATATTAACAATACCAGGAATTCGTATCGCCCAACCTGGAGAGTTTTCTGAACGTGCTTTTCTTAATGAAAAGTTAGATTTAACTCAAGCAGAAGCTATTGCTGACTTAATCAATGCTAATTCTGAACAAGCTGCTAAAGCAGCATTAAATTCTCTTAGAGGAGAGTTTTCCCTACGTATTAATAAACTATTAGAAGATCTTACTTATTTAAGAACTTATGTAGAAACAACTATAGATTTCTCCAATGATGATATTAATTTTATATCCAATGATAAAATCAAAACACAGTTAAATATAATCATTCATGATTTAAATCATATTCGATCCGAAACAAATCAAGGTATTTTAATAAGTGAAGGAATAAAAGTAGTTATTACTGGCCATCCTAACGCTGGTAAATCTAGTCTTATTAATAAATTATCAGGATATGAAGTTGCTATCGTTACCGATATTGCTGGTACTACACGTGATGTAATACGTGAGCATATTTATATTGATGGTATACCATTACATATAATTGATACTGCTGGCTTACGTAAAACTAAAGATAAATTAGAGAGCATAGGTATTGAACGTGCTTGGAAAGAAATTAAAAATGCTGATCATATTTTGTTTATGATTGATAGTACTACTGTTAGTATTACTAATTCATCCATCTTACCTAATTTTATAAAAGATTTATCTATAAAAATACCAACTACTATCATCAGGAATAAAATAGATATTACCGGAGAAAAATTTGGTTTAATAGAAGTTAATAATGTTTCAATTATTTGTCTTTCTATTCTTACTGGAGAAGGAATAAGTACCTTACGCAGTCATTTAAAAAAAAGTATATCTTTAGATAGTAGAAATAGTATGGAAAGTAATTTCCTTGCACGGCGCCGCCATTTACAAGCTTTAGATATAGCAGCTAAATACTTACAAAGTGCTAAAGAACAAACAATTCACTTTTGGTCAATAGAATTGATTGCAGAAGATCTCCGGTTAGCACAAAAAACATTAAACGAAATTACTGGTAAATTTACTTCTAATGATTTACTAAACCGTATTTTTTCTAATTTTTGCATTGGTAAGTAATTTTTTTCTACTATTAGAACTTAAGATAATAGAAAAAATTCATTAAGTTCATCATAAATTAATTAATCAATTACTTCTTTTATTTATTACGTAATAATAATTCATATAATCTATCACCACCTAAATGACGAAAATCCTTACCTTTAATAAAATAAAAAATAATTTCACAAATATTTTGACATCGATCTCCAATACGCTCAATAGCACGTGCGCATAATAAGGCCGTTAATACACTAGGAATACAACCTGGTTTTTCCATCATATAGCTCATTAATTGACGTATTATATTTTCATATTCTTCATCAATTTTTTTATCTTCACGATAAATTTTAATGGCTTTTTTAAGTTCCATATAAGCAAATGCATCTAATACATCATGTAACATCTGTACTGTATGATGCCCTAGAGATTCTAATCTTACTAACATTACTAAATGTTGTTGATCAAAATCTTCTAAAGCAGTACGACTGATTTTTTCAGCAACATCTCCTATCCGTTCTAATTCAGAAATTGTTTTTATTATTGCTATAATTAAACGTAAATCACTAGCCGTTGGTTGACGTTTAGCGATAATGCGAACACAAGCTTCATCAATTTCTACTTCCATCATATTGACTTTTTCATCATTATTAATCACATGATTTGCTAATTTACTATCTTGATTGTGCATAGCCATGATAGAATCAGTAAGTTGTTGTTCAACTATTCTACCCATATCCATTACTTGAGTACGAATATGTTTTAATTCCATATTAAATTGACCGGAGATATGTTTATTCAAATTTAAATTATCCATTTATATCTCCTATATTAACCATAACGACCTGTAATATAATCTTCGGTTTGTTTTTGTACTGGTTTAGTAAATAATGTATTCGTATCACTATATTCAATTAATTCACCCATATACATAAAAGCAGTGTAATCAGAACAACGAGCTGCTTGTTGCATATTATGAGTAACAATAACTACAGTATAATCTTGTTTTAATTCAGTAATCAATTCTTCAATACGACCCGTTGAAATTGGATCAAGTGCTGAACATGGCTCATCTAATAATAACACTTCAGGCCGAATTGCAATACCACGTGCGATACATAAACGTTGTTGTTGACCTCCAGATAAGCTGTAACCACTATGATGAAGCTTATCTTTAATTTCCTCCCATAAAGCTGCTTTAATTAAAGCAGACTTTACACGCTCATCCATTTCAGTACGAGATAACTTTTCAAATAGACGTACACCAAACGCAATATTATTATAAATTGACATTGGAAAAGGTGTTGGTTTTTGAAATACCATACCGACACGAGCACGTAGTAATGCTATATCTTGATGAGAAGACAAAATATTATCTCCATCTAATAAAATTTCACCTTCTGCTCGCTGATCTGAATAAAGACAATACATTTTATTAAATGTACGTAATAGAGTAGATTTACCGCAACCTGATGGACCAATAAATGCTGTAACTTGATTTTGGGCAATATTAAGATTAATATTTTTTAATGCATGAAATTTACCATAATAAAAGTTCAAATTACGGACTTGAATTTTTCCAATAGAAGTAGAAATAGTTGACATATTCATTACTTGTCCTTCAGTTTATATAAGATCTTAATCCATTCTAATATTTATTTTTAGCACATATTATACGCGCTAAAATATTGAGTAAAAAAATAAATAATATCAGAACTAGGATGGCTGACCATGCTAAATTTTGCCATCCTTTATAAGGGCTCATAATGAATTTTAAAATAGTTATAGGTACGTTAGCTAATGGCTGCATCATATTTATACTCCAGAATTGATTTGAGAGTGTAGTAAACAATAACGGAGCTGTTTCACCAGTAATACGGGCAATAGCTAGTATTACACCTGTAATAATACCAGATAATGAAACTTTTAAAATAATAGCAAAAATTAATTTCCACTTTGGAGTACCTAGAGCATAAGCTGCTTCACGTAGATTATTTGGCACTAAACATAGCATATTTTCAGTAGTACGAGTAACAATTGGAATATGCAATAATGTTAATGCCATCACACCAGCCCATCCAGAGAAATGATGCATTTGTGATACTACTATAGTATAAACAAATAATCCTATTACAATAGAGGGTGCTGATAGTAAAACATCATTGATTAATCGAATAAACTTTGTGAAATACTTCTTTTTTCCGTATTCAGCAAGATAAATTCCTACTAAAACACCTAATGGTGTTCCAAAAAAGGTAGACCAAAAGATTAATAAACCGCTACCTAGAAAAGCATTTGCTAAACCACCACCAGTATTATTAGGAGCTGGGGTAGAAGAAATAAAAAGAGATAAGTCTAAACGCTTTATACCATACGTTAAAATTGAAATAAAAATCCAAATTAGCCAAAATAAACCAAAGACCATTGTAAATAATGATAATACCGATGCAATTTTATTTTTAATAGAACGCCAGATATACATCTTACGAGCGGAATTTTCTAATTTAATATTTCTATATGTCTCAATCATAGTCATAAACAGGATCCTCCATCCCTATGAGACAATCGTAAAATAATGAATTTAGAAATCACAATAAAGATAAACATTATTACGAATAATATTAATGCTAATTCCATTAACGCTGCCACGTGAATATTAGAATCTGCTTCAGCAAATTCATTGGTAATTGCTGAAGTAATAGTATTGGTTGGCGTAAATAAAGAAAAATGCATTTGATAAGTATTACCGATTAAAAAAGTCACTGCCATAGTTTCACCTAAAACACGACCAATGGCAAGGATTATAGCACCTACAACACCGTTTCTAGTAAATGGCAAAACAATACGCCACACTACTTCCCAAGTAGTACAACCAATTGCATAAGCAGACTCTTCTATGATAGATGGTGTTTGTTCAAACACATCACGCATTACAGATGCCATATAGGGCATTATCATAACAGCAAGAATAATACTAGCAGATAATACACCTATACCTAATGGTAGACCTGAGAAAAAAAAATTTAAAAGAGAAGTATTAGATAAAAAATTATAAATTGGATATTCAAAATATTTTAGTAATAATGGAGAAAAAACAAATAAACCCCACATTCCATAAACAATACTAGGAATAGCTGCTAATAATTCAATTGCTATACCTAAAGGACGACTTAACCAATTTGGTGCTAATTTAGTTAGGAAAAAAGCAATACCAAAACTTATTGGTAAAGCTATAATAATAGCAATCGTAGACGAGAAAATCGTTCCATAGATTGGAACTATAGCACCAAATTCTTCATTTGTCACATCCCAATTTTTTCTCAATAAAAAAGAGAAACCAAATTTTTGAATACTCGGCCAAGAAGATATTGTAAGAGAAATTATAATCCCAATCAAAAAAAACAAAATAATTAGCACCGAAAATTTCACTATAGTGCTAAAAATTATGTCTCCTTGTTTGCCAGGGGCTTTAAATCTAGGCTTAATGGCAGACATGGCATTCTCAGTTATATAGATGTTATAATCATAACTAATGTTATTATTACCATTAGTCCAGTAAATAAATATTCGGTGCTACTTAATTATTACTTTAAAATCGCATTACCAAAACGATCTTTAATATTAGCTTTCCAAGCAGTACGTATTAAAGAAATTACATTTTCTGGTAGATTAACATAGTGTAATGACGTAGCTATCTCACGACCATTTTTATAAGCCCAATCAAAAAATTTCAATATTTCAGTTCCTTTATCTATATCCATTTGATTTTTATATATTAATATAAATGTAGTCGAAACAATTGGCCAAACATTATTACCTTTTTGAAAAGTTAAATCTTTAGTAAATGATTTTTTCCATTGGATATTTTTAGTAGCATTCGCAAAAGTAATTGCATTTGGAATAACAGCTTTACCATTAGCACCAATCAACTGTGTATAGTTCAGATTATTCTGTTTAACATATGTATATTCAACATAACCAATAGAACCTGATAACCGTTGTACAAAAGCAGCTACACCATCATTACCTTTTCCTCCTAGACCAGTCGGCCAATTAACAATATTACCTTTGCCAACTTTATCATTCCATTCTTTATTTACTTTACACAAATAATTAGTAAATACGGAAGTAGTACCAGAACCATCTGCACGATGTATCACATTAATGTTAGTATTTGGTAGAGTAAGATTTGGATTTAATTTAGTTATAGCTGGATCATTCCATTTTTTAATTACACCTAAATAAATATCACCAACAATTTTACCATCAAGTATCAATTGTCCTATTTCTATTCCAGGAATATTAACTGCTAATACAACACCACCTATAACAGTAGGAAACTGAAATAAACCATTTTTATTCAATAAACTATCTTTCATTGGCACATCAGATGCACCAAAATCAATATTTTTAGCTATGATTTGTTTCACTCCTCCTGAAGAACCGATGGCTTGATAATTAATTCTACTACCTGTAAGCTGTTGATATTCTACAGCCCACTTAGTATAAACTGGTGCTGGAAATGTTCCACCAGCACCAGTTAGATCGGTGCTTGCATAAACAGATAATGTAATTATTGATAAATTAAGAATAATGATACGCACTAAAAATTTATGTATCTTTTTATATAATGTCATTTTATTTTCCAAATAGCTAATTAAGTATCATATAGTAATTTTTAAAAGAGTATTTAATTACAGTAAAATTATACTTATGAAAGCTATAATGACTTACTAAAATAAAGTTAGCTTCAAAAGTTATTTTTTTAAAAATTATTCAACAGTAACAGATTTTGCTAAGTTCCGTGGTTGATCAACATCAGTTCCTTTAATCAAAGCTACATTATATGAAAGCAGCTGAAGTGGTATAGTATAAAATATAGGAGCAGTAATCTCATCAACATGAGGTAATGATATAATTTTCATACCATCACTATTGCTAAAACCTGCATATTGATCTGCAAAGACATATAATGAAGCACCACGAGCGCGTACCTCTTCAATATTTGATTTTAATTTTTCTAAAAGTTCGTTATTCGGTGCTATAACAATTACTGGCATATCGGCATCTATTAATGCTAAAGGACCGTGTTTTAATTCACCAGCTGCATAGGCTTCTGCATGAATATATGATATTTCTTTTAGTTTTAGTGCTCCTTCCATTGCAATAGGATATTGATTACCTCGACCAAGAAACAAAACATGATTTTTATTTGAAAAATCTTCTGCTAACTTTTTAAATATATGATCTTTTTTTAATATTTGCTCTATACTATTAGGTAGTGACTGTAATGCACGTATAATTTCAAATTCTATTTCCATTGGTATATTATTATGTAAACATCCTATTTTTACAACAAGAATAAGTAAGATAGTAAGTTGTGTAGTAAAAGCTTTAGTAGAAGCTACACCAATTTCAATACCAGCTTTCGTTATTAGTGACCAATCAGATTCACGTACTAAAGATGATGCTTGGACATTACAAATAGATAAATAACCAAGATAATTTAACTTTTTTGCAAGACGCAAACTAGCTAATGTATCAGCTGTTTCTCCTGACTGTGATAAAGTAATTAATAAACTATTTTTGCGTACTATAGATTTACGGTAACGAAATTCAGACGCTATTTCAATATCACATGGAATCTTAGCCAATGATTCAAACCAATAACGTGATACCATACCAGCATGGTAAGAAGTTCCGCAAGCAATAATTTGAATATGATCTATTTTTTTTAATATAGTTTCAGCATGAGAGTTTAATTCGTTTAGAAGTATTTTACCTTGTTTTAAACAACCTGTCAGAGTATTTCTAATTGCCGTTGGTTGTTCATAAATTTCTTTTTTTATATAATGACGATATGTTCCTTTATTACTAGCATCATATTCTACATTAGATTCAATTTCAGTACGTTTTACTAATTGTCCATTTTGATTTATGATGATAATATCACGACGAGTTACTTCAGCTATATCTCCTTCTTCTAAATAAATAAAACGACGAGTAACTGGTAATAATGCTAATAAATCTGAAGCGATAAAATTCTCACCAACACCGCATCCAATTACTAATGGGCTATTCGACCGTGCAGCTATTAAAATAGAAGTATCTCTTTTATCCATAATTACTAGACTATAAGAACCTTGCACTTGTAAAATTACTCGTTTTACAACCTCACATAACGTACCACCTTGCATTTGCTCCCAATGTACTAAATGAGCTACTACTTCAGTATCAGTTTCAGAGAAAAAATCATATCCTTTATTAATAAGTTGTTTACGTAATAATTTATAATTTTCAATAATACCATTATGAACAACAATTATATTTTCAGAAATTTGTGGATGAGCATTAATTTCTGATGGTTCACCATGAGTTGCCCAACGTGTGTGTGCAATACCTATACTACCATGCAATGTTTGGTTATTTACAGCTTCGATTAATTTGTTTACTTTACCTAAACGACGTAACCGTATCATATGACCTTGATTATCTACTACAGCTAAACCAGCTGAGTCATATCCACGATATTCGAGACGCCTTAAACCTTCTAGTAAAATTTCTACAACATCACGCTGAGCTATTGCACCAATAATTCCACACATATAAATTCTCTGATTTATAACTCTTAACTATGGTATATTATATAGATATTCAAAAACTATTTTTCTTTTATAGAATGCTTCTTCCATCCTGATTTTTCATTTTGTTCTTTACGATTATAAACTAAATTATCTTCTGTAACATTTTTTAAGACTGTGGTACCAGCAGCTACTGTGACACCCCTAGCAATCGTTACTGGTGCAATAAATTGGCTATCAGATCCTATAAATACATCATCGCCAATAATAGTTCTAAATTTATTAGTACCATCATAATTACAAGTAATAGTACCGGCACCAACATTCACATTTGCACCAATCTCTGCATCACCAAGATAAGACATATGACCTACTTTAGATCCACTACCTAATATAACATTCTTAGTTTCAACAAAATTACCAATATGAACTTGCTCTTCTAATTTACTTTTTGAACGTAAATTTACAAATGGTCCAACAGTACAAGCTTTAGCTAAATTAGAATTTTCAATTAATGTATATGGGCTAATATGACAATCATCAGCTATTATGCTATTTTTAATAATACATCCAGTATCAATTTTAACACGATTTCCTAGTATAACCTTTCCTTCGATAATAACGTTAGTATCTATTTCAATATCTCTACCATATTCTAGAGTACCACGCAAATCAAACCGTGTTGGATCTCGTAGCATAACCCCAGATAATAATAATTCTTCTGCTTGTTCTTGTTGATAAATTCGCTCTAGTAATGCAAGTTGTAAGCGATCATTTACACCATAAATTTCACTAATGCCACTTGGATGTACTGATTTAATAATGCGGCCATTTTGATGTGCTATAGCAATAATATCAGTTATATATAATTCATTTTGTTTATTAAAATTGTTTATTTGAGACAACCAATTCTTAAGATCTCTACCATTAGCTATTAATACACCAGCATTGATTTCTTGAATATTTAACTGTTCTGGTGAAGCATCCTTTTGTTCTATAATACCAGTAATTATATTATCTTTGCGAATAATACGACCATAACCTGTTGGATTATTTAATATTACAGTAAGTAAACTAATTCCACCATCCGGTTTAGATTCACATAAACGCTGTAACGTTAACTTAGAAATTAAAGGAACATCTCCGTATAATATTAAAATATTTTCATCGTCAGAGAAAAAAGGAGAAGCCTGTAGTAAGGCATGACCTGTACCTAATTGTTCTGATTGTAATACCCAATTAAGAGTATTATCAATTAAATTAGATTTAAGAAAATTACCACCATGACCGTAAACGACATGAATATTCTGTACACCTAAGGATGTAGTAGTATCGATTACATGTTGAATCATTGGTTTTCCTGCCAAAGTATGTAGTACCTTAGGCATATCAGAACAAATACGAGTACCTTTGCCAGCAGCTAAAATTACTACACTAATCGTATTTATAAACATAACTATTTTAACTCAATTTAATATTAATTAGTGTATAATACAAATTATTTATCATATTTATTTTTAATAATATAAATTCTTAGTAATTACTTTACTTTTTTGATAAGCTCTATAATACGTAATTTTGCTATAGCTTGAGCTAGTTCTGCAGATGCTTGAATATAATTAATATCTTCATGACTTTTTTTAAGGTTCTCTTCTGCTTTCAATTTAGCTGTGAGAGCGCGTTCTTCATCAAGCTCTTTACCTCGAATAGCTGTATCAGCTAAAATAGTAGTAATATTAGGCTGAATTTCCATTATACCACTAGATAAATAAATATATTCTTCTTCATTGTTTTCTTTAATAATATAAACCATACCAGGCTTAATAGTAGTAAGTAAAGGAGTATGACCGTAACGAATGCCCATTTCTCCTTCGCTACCTGAAACTCGTATTCTATTAACAGCACCAGAAAATATTTGTTGCTCAATACTAACTACGTCTAAGTGAAAAACAATAGTCATTCTATTCCTCTTCATTTATGAAGATATTATTTATTATTATTATTATTTATTATTATTTATTATTATTTATTATTATAATTTTTTAGATTTTTCTATAGCTTCTTCAATATCACCAACCATATAGAAAGCCTGTTCAGGTAAATAATCGAATTCTCCTTGTATGATTCCTTTAAATCCAGAAATAGTATTTTTTAATTTTACATATTTACCTGAGAAACCAGTAAAAACTTCAGCTACAAAAAATGGCTGAGATAAAAATCTTTGAATTTTACGAGCACGTGCTACTAATAATTTATCTTGTTCACATAATTCATCCATGCCTAAAATCGCAATAATATCTTTAAGCTCTTGGTAACGTTGTAATAAAGATTGAACACCGCGAGCAACATCATAATGTTCTTGACCTACAATAAGTGGATCTAACTGACGACTAGTAGAGTACAATGGATCTACAGCTGGATAAATACCAAGAGCAGCAATCTGTCTACTAAGTGTAACTGTTGAATCTAGATGAGCAAAAGTAGTTGCTGGAGATGGATCAGTTAAATCATCAGCAGGAACATAAACTGCTTGTACAGAAGTAATAGAACCATTTTTAGTAGAAGTAATACGTTCTTGTAATACCCCCATTTCTTCTGCTAGTGTTGGTTGATACCCTACTGCCGAAGGAATACGACCTAATAATGCAGATACTTCTGTACCAGCAAGAGTATAACGATAAATATTATCTATGAATAGTAATACATCATGCCCCTCATCGCGAAATTTTTCTGCTACTGTTAAACCTGTTAATGCTACACGTAAACGATTACCAGGAGGTTCATTCATCTGTCCATATACCAACGCCACTTTATCGATCACATTAGAATCAGTCATTTCATGATAAAAATCATTACCTTCACGAGTACGTTCACCAACACCAGCAAACACTGAATAACCGGAATGTTCAACCGCAATATTACGGATTAACTCCATCATATTAACCGTTTTTCCTACGCCTGCTCCACCAAATAATCCAACTTTACCCCCTTTGGCAAAAGGACACATAAGATCGATAACTTTAATTCCAGTTTCCAATAATTCTTGAGAATGTAACTGTTCTTCATAAGATGGAGCTATGCGATGAATAGAAGCAAATTCTACTTTACTACCATCTGCTTCTTTGATCTGACCTTTCATGTCAATTGGTTCACCCAACACATTCATAATACGACCTAATGTTGCTTTACCAACTGGAATTTGAATTGGTCTTTTTAAATCAATAACTTTTAAATTACGTCTTAAACCATCTGATGAACCCATGGCTATAGTACGAACTACACCACCACCTAATTGCTGTTGAACTTCTAATACTAGACGAGCATTATCATTCCTAACTTCGAGAGCATTATATATTTTAGGTACCGCTTTTTGAGGGAACTCAACATCAACTACAGCACCTATAATTTGGATAATTTTTCCAATTGCCATCTTGATCTCCATGTTAATTCATTGCCTGTTTAAACTGCTGAAGCTCCAGAGACAATCTCGTTCAGTTCCTGTGTGATACTAGCTTGACGTACTCTATTATATATTAACTGCAGTTCATTAATAAGGTTACCGCCGTTATCAGTTGCAGATTTCATAGCTATCATACGTGCTGCCTGTTCACTAGCTAAATTTTCTACTACACTCTGGTAAACTTGTGATTCAATATATCGATTTAGTAAAATATCAAATAGCTTTTTTGAATCTGGTTCATATAAATAATCCCAAGTTTTATATTGAATTTCTTTTTTAGCTTGAATTTCTGTTTGTTCTTTTTTAAATAAATATAACGGTAATAATTGAGTAATGATAGGAGTTTGAGACATTGTATTATTAAATTCATTACTGGCTATATATAGCCTATCAATACGCTCTTTATTATAAGCTTCCAACATCACCTTTACTGGACCAATTAAATCTGATAATGAAATATTGTCACCCATGCCTGTCATTTGTGCAACAATATTACTACCAATAGAATTAAAAAAAGAAACACCTTTAGACCCTATAATGGCTAATTCACTTTTGATATTTTTATCAGACCAGTGTTTTATATCTAACAATAATTTTTTAAAAAGGGTACTATTTAAACTACCACACAAACCACGATCAGTTGAAATAATTAAATATCCAATATTTTTTATTATTTTACGTTGATATAGATAAGGATGTTTATATTCTAAATGGCCTAATAAAAGGTGATTAATCACTTTCCGAATATTATTGGCATAAGGGCGACTAGTTACCATCCGTTCTTGTGTTTTACGCATTTTAGAAGCAGCTACCATTTCCATTGCCTTGGTAATTTTTTTCGTACTTTGTACGCTTACAATCTTAGTACGAATTTCTTTTGCACTAACCATGCGCTCTCCTAAGAATCACATTCTATTATAAACAAGTTACTAAATGTTACCAAGATTGAGTTGCTTTAAAAGATTTTAGGATACTTTCTAATTTTATTTTAATATCTTCATTGTAGTTACCAGTTTGATTAATTTCTGACATAATTTCAAAATGTTTTTCATGTGTAAACTCTAATAAAGTAGTCTCAAACTTTCCAATATCTTCCAGTTTAATATCATCTAAAAAGCCTTTAGAAATAGCAAAAAGGATTAAACCTTGTTGTGCAATTGACATGGGTGAATATTGTTTTTGTTTAAGTAATTCAGTTACTTTTTGACCATGATCAAGCTGTTTACGAGTAGAATCGTCTAAGTCAGAAGCAAACTGAGAAAAAGCTGCTAATTCACGATACTGTGCCAATGCAGTACGTATACTGCCAGATAGTTTCTTAATTATTTTAGTTTGAGCAGCTCCACCAACACGAGAAACCGAAATACCTGGATTAATAGCTGGCCGAATACCAGAATTAAATAAAGTTGACTCTAAAAAAATTTGACCATCAGTAATGGAAATAACATTAGTTGGAACAAAAGCAGACACGTCACCTGCTTGCGTTTCAATAATAGGTAATGCAGTTAACGAACCAGTTTTGCCTTTTACTTTACCATTAGTAAAACGTTCAACATAAGCAACGCTAACACGTGATGCACGTTCTAATAAACGAGAATGAAGATAAAATATATCTCCTGGAAATGCTTCACGTCCAGGTGGACGACGTAGTAAAAGAGAAATCTGACGATAAGCTATAGCTTGCTTAGATAAATCATCGTATATAATTAAAGCATCTTCTCCACGATTACGAAAATATTCACCCATACTACATCCAGCATATGGTGCTAAATATTGTAATGCAGCAGATTCAGAAGCAGATGCGACAACAATTATAGTATTAGACAAAGCACCATATTCTTCTAATTTATGAACAATACTTGAAATAGTAGAAGCTTTTTGACCAATTGATACATAAATACATTTAATACCTGAATTATTTTGATTTATGATCGTGTCAATTGCTAATGCAGTTTTTCCAGTTTGACGATCACCAATAATTAATTCACGTTGACCACGTCCGATTGGTACCATAGAATCAATAGATTTATAGCCAGTCTGTATTGGTTGATTTACTGATTGACGATCAATAACACCAGGTGCAATAACTTCAATTGGCGAAAAACCATCATGATTAATTACTCCTTTACCGTCTATTGGTAAACCTAAAGTGTTTACTACTCTGCCCAATAGTTTATTGCCAACTGGAACCTCTAAAATACGACCAGTACACTTTACATTCATGCTTTCACTAAGATCAGTATAGCTACCCATAACTACGGCACCAACCAAATCACGCTCAAGGTTCAATGCAATAGCATAACGATTTCCAGGAAGAGCTATCATTTCACCTTGCATTACATCAGTAAGTCCATGTATTCGGATAATACCATCGCTTACAGATATAATAGTTCCTTCATTATAAGATATACTTGATATATTAAACTGAGTGATGCGTTGTTTAATAAGTTCACTAATTTCATTAGAATTAAGTTGCATATGCTTCAAATCTCTTTAAAAACATAAAAAATTTGCTAAACGGTCAAGACGACCACGTATACTACCATCAATAACTAAATCTCCTGCGCGTATAATAATACCTGCAATTACAGATTTATTAATTTTGCAATTTAATTCAATTTTACGTGATAGACGATTTTCCATTGCAATCCTAATTGAAGTCAATTGACTATGGTCTAGTGTACTAGCAGAAATGACATCAACATACATTGTCATTTCGTGTCTGTCACGTAGTTTAATAAACTGTGCTAGTACAAATGGAAGCGCTATTAGACGATTATTTTCTGCCATAATCTTAATTAAATTTTTAGCATATTGATCAAGATGAACATCACATACTTCATTAAAAAATGAAGATAAAGAATTCGGCGATAAAGCATATGATAGATTTAATATACGTTCATTACCAACTACTTTTACAGCAAACTCTAACATAGCTTGCCAATGTTCAATTTTTTTATGCTCAACAGCAAAATCAAAGGCTGCTTTTGCGTAAGGACGAGCTATAGTAATTAGTTCGGACACTAATCTATTTCCTCATTACAGTTCGGCAAGTAATTTATCAATTATTTTTCTATTCGTACTTTCATCAATAACATGTTCAATAATTTTTTCTGTTCCAACTAATGTAAGTAATGAAATTTGTTTACGTAATTCTTCATAAACACGTAATCTTTCAACTTCTATTTCTAATTGCGCTTGTGAAACAATACGGTTGTGTTCTAATTTAGCCTCAGTTTTAGCTTCCTCTATGATTTGTATACGACGTTTATTTGCTTCTTCAATAATAAAAATAGATTTATCTTTTGCTTTTTTTAACTCTGCAGTTGCATTTATTTTAGCCAAATATAAATCTTTCTTTGCACGTTCAGAAAATTCAATAGCTTCCGTAATTTCTTTTTGGCGTCTTTCAATACTAAATATAATAGGAGGCCACACGTATTTCATACAAAAAGCAACAAATACGATAAATGCGATTACCTGTCCTAAAATTGTTGCATTAATATTCATACTAAAGTATCCCTTATCATTATTTTATTAACTAATTTTTTCTGTTGGTATATTTCAAACAACATAATAGATTTATAATGACATAATAGACAAAAAGCTTTTATTAGAATTTAAGCAACAGCAAACATTACATAAAGACCTAAACCAACAGCTATCATAGGAATAGCATCTACTAAACCCATCACAATAAAAAATTGTGTCCGTAGCAAAGGAATTAAATCTGGTTGACGTGCTGCACCTTCTAAAAATTTACCTCCAAGGATACCAATACCAATAGCAGCACCTATTGCTGCTAATCCCATCATTACAGCTGCAGCTATATAAAGTAAATCTACGTTTAGTTGTTCCATAAAAGTCTCCAGTTTTAATTTAATTAAATACATCTTAAAATTAATGTTTTTTAGATGCTATAGATAAATAAACAATAGTAAGAATCATAAAAATAAAAGCTTGTAAAGAAACAATTAAAATATGAAAAATAGCCCAAGGAACATTCAATATCCATTGAGACCACCATGGTAATAGAGCAGCAATTAAAATAAATATTAATTCACCAGCATACATATTACCAAATAGTCTTAAACCAAGTGAAATTGGCTTAGAAAATAATGTAACAGTTTCAAGTATTAAGTTGATAGGAATTAGGATTGGATGATGAAAAGGTTGCAGTATTAATTCTTTAATAAAACCATATATGCCTTTAATTTTTATACTATAAAATACAATAAGAATAAATACACTTAATGCCATAGCAAGAGTAATATTAATATCTGCAGACGGAACTACCCTTAGAGCAGGCAATCCTAGATAATGTTGACTGATAAATGGTAACATGTCTATAGGCAATAAATCCATAAAATTCATTAAAAAAACCCAGACAAAAATTGTTAAAGATAAAGGGGCAATAAGTTTACTATTATCTTGATATATTTCTTGAACATTACTATTAACAAAGTTTACTATAAGTTCAATAGCAACCTGTAATTTAGTTGGAATACCACTGGTAATACATTTTGCTACTTTAGAAAATAACAATAGAAAAATACATCCAAGCACTATAGCAAAAAACATAGAATCTAAATTTAACACCCAAAACGTTGTTGGTAAATCATGTTTACTTACCAATTTTAAATGACATAGATCCAATTGCAGATGCTTCAAGTGATGACCTATATATTTCTGTGGCGTTAAAATTTCTTTTACGGTCATAATAACTCTAATCCTTATTTATGTATTACTATTAATAATATGATTTGTAATATCATTATCAATAACCAAGTAATAATAAGTGGTAAAAAAAAAGCTTTAAATACAACTAACGCCACGATAAAAAAAATAACCATCATAAATATTTTAATTAATTCTCCTAAAACAAAATTCCATGCTATAAGTTTTTTATGCATTTTAGTTTGATTAAATACAAAAATATTAAGATGTTGAGACACAAAAATAAATACCATAGTTGGTAACCAAGCAGCTACTCCACCTGCTAAAGCAGAAAGCCCCCAGCTTATACTTTTTAAAGAAAAAAACGTACTTATTATACCAATTAAAAATAACTGGATAAACAGTAGTTTTAGTATTGATTTCATACTAATAAAAAGGATATGTGGCATTAATAATTTGATATTAAAAGAAGGAGGATAAAATATAAGCAAAAATGATATAAATCAATATTAAATTAACAAATTTAAAATAGTCAATTTTATCTAAATAATTTATCAAATTTATATATTACTTAATATAAATTAATATAATTTTATTAATATAAAAATATTTAAAATTAATTTTTAACATAAAAATTATATAAATACAACTAGTAATTTAACTAATCGATTTCCAATGAAAATTAATTCAAAAAACTTATATTTTTAAAATTACACAATTTATATAAAATATTTATATACCATTACATATTGTATATAAATATGAAATAATTATATACGTATTATATATACTAATTAATGCAATTATTATAATTAATTTATATATAATGCTAAATTTGTATATAAAATTAAACATTATAAATTAAATGCCATAATATTTATTATTATCATAATTGATTCAATTAATTTTAATGTATCCTATATTATTTCTTTTATAAAAAAAAAAAAAAAAAATAATTGCATTCATTAATTAATAGATATTTTTTTCATGTAAATCAATAAAATCGAAATTGCAGCTGGAGTAATACCAGAAATACGTGAAGCTTGTCCAATTGAAGATGGTTTATACTTTTTAAGTTGATAAATAACTTCGTTTGATAAACCTGTTACTTTACAATAATCGAAGTCTATAGGTAATTCTGTATGTTCATTCCGACGTTGACGATTAATATCTTCTTGTTGACGAGCAATATAACCTTCATATTTTACTTGAATTTCAACTTGTTCTGCTGCTTGTGTATCTTCAAGTGAAGGGCCATAATGTGTTACGGAAGTTAATAGTTTATAATTAATTTCAGGACGACGAAGTAGATCTTCACCAGTAACTTTTTTTATTAAAGGTGTACTAATTATACTATTTATTTCTTTAACGTTATTTGATTTAGGATGTATATATAAATTACGTAAACGTTGACGTTCTAGCTCAATTGTTTTAATCTTTTGATTATACCGTATCCAACGTTTATCCTCTATCAAACCTAATTTTCGTCCAATATCAGTTAAACGTAAATCTGCATTATCTTCACGTAATATTAATCGATATTCAGCTCTAGAAGTAAACATACGATAAGGTTCTTTAGTTCCTAAAGTACATAAATCATCGATTAAAACACCTAAATAAGCTTGATCTCGACGTGGTATCCAATAATCTTTATCAGAAGATTGTAATGCTGCATTTATCCCAGCTAATAGACCTTGAGCAGCAGCTTCTTCATAACCTGTTGTGCCATTAATCTGACCAGCAAAAAAAAGACCATGAATAAATTTACTCTCTAATGTCAATTTTAAATCACGTGGATCGAAAAAATCGTATTCTATGGCATATCCTGGTCGGATAATATTTGTATTTTCTAATCCTTTTATCGATCGTATAATTTCTACTTGAACATGAAACGGCAAACTAGTCGAGATTCCATTTGGATAAATTTCATTGCTAGTCAATCCTTCTGGCTCAAGAAAAATCTGGTGAGTATCACGATCGTTAAAACGTATAACTTTATCTTCTATTGATGGACAATAACGTGGACCAATTCCTTCTATTACACCGTTATACATAGGACTTAAATGAATATTATTACGAATAAGATCATGTGTTTTTTTATTAGTATGCGTAATCCAACACGAAACCTGTTGTGGGTGATGAGATGCTTTACCTAAAAAAGAAAAAACAGGTACTGGATTATCTCCTTCTTGCCTAGCAAGTAAATTAAAATTAATTGTACGTTTATCAATACGAGGTGGAGTTCCTGTTTTTAAACGATTAACGTTCAAAGGTAATGATCTTAAAAATTGTGCTAATGAAATAAATGGAGGCTCACCTGCACGCCCTCCACTATAGTTATCCAATCCGATATGAATTTTTCCGTCAAGAAATGTTCCTAAGGTAAGAACTACAGTTTTAGAATATAATTTCACATCTATTTGGGTAACAATACCAAGAACTTTATTATTTTTTATAATTAGGTTTTTAACAACTTGTTCTAGGATTGTTAAATTTGGCTGATTATATAAAGCTATACGGATAGCTTGGCTATATAAAACACGATCAGCTTGTGCTCGTGTAGCACGTACTGCCGGTCCTTTATTGATATTCAATATTTTAAAGTGAATTCCTGCTCTATCAATAGCTTTCGCCATTAAGCCTCCTAAAGCATCTATTTCCTTGACTAAATGTCCTTTTCCAATGCCCCCGATTGCAGGATTACAAGACATTTTACCAATAGTATCAATGTTTTGAGTAATTAATAAAGTATTTTTACCCATTCGAGCAGCAGCCATTGCAGCTTCTGTACCAGCATGTCCTCCACCGATTACGATAACATCAAAAGGATTTGAATAAACCATTAAAACCTCATAAATATTTCGACAAAAACTTTATTCATACTTATAAAAATATTTTTTTGCTATACAATAAAAAAATAGAAATGAAAAATTTATAATCAATATAACAAATAACAATATAGATTTATTATATATATATATATATATATAGATTTATTGTATATATAATGTTTATTATATATACCATTAACTTATTATAAAGTATTTTATTTATATATAATAAACACTTATTTCATAACTATTGTTGTGGATAATAGGTTAAACTAATCTGTATAACTATTTAATAACTTCATTTACATATAAATAAAATTAACAGCATAAACAAAAAAAAGATATATATATGATTACTAATGTTAATGACATTAATTAATTAAATTTCAATATTATAATTAGGATAAAGTTAATTTAAAAAAATAAATTTATAGAAAATAACTTTTTTGGAAAAATATAAATTAATTTTTTAGTGATATTATTTCAAAAATATAAATATATAAAATATCAACTTGCTTAACCATGTATTATACGAATATACTTTAATTAACTTAAAGAAAATAATTAAATTTTCATGTTATTTATTTAAAACTATAGAGGTTGATTTTTTATATTAATTTAAAAAAATATAGTTAACCATATCCTTCGACCTAATTTATGATTTTTGCTTATTTATATACACTATTCAACAAAATATTAAAAACTTACTAACATAAAAAATTCTTTCAGGTGATTTAGTTCTAGAAAAAATTATTAAAATAGAAGTAGAAAAAGTACTAATGTACTTAATTGTTTTTTATCAAAAAAATTAATTAGTAGATATTATTTTTAATTTAAAAGCATTTTTAAAAATAAATACTTGATTGATTATATAAAAAGTTTAGGATAGACTACACTTAATAAAGTATGTTGTATAGTTCTTTAATAATTTATTATATAATTTGATGTGGGCACTTATAGGCGTAATATCAATATTTTTAGATATAAAATGTCTAATTTCTGATGAATAAATACGTAATTTTATTACAAATTTTAATTCACAGAACAATAAACAAACTTTAAAATTGAAGAGTTTGATCATGGCTCAGATTGAACGCTGGCGGCAAGCCTAACACATGCAAGTCGAACGGCAGCACAAAAGAGCTTGCTCTTTGGGTGGCGAGTGG